>NZ_JAHRFC010000001.1:185501-323836 GCF_020883015.1 Microcoleus sp. CAWBG640 | reverse complement strand
CCGGTTTCACAGGTACTCGCTGTGCCTTAACCGTTGTACCAAAGACTTTGACTGGAAAAGCCGCAGATGGTTCCGATGTCGAAATTTGGAAGTTGTGGAATCGTCGTCAATCTACTAAATTTAACGGTGTTTCTTACATCGTGCAGCGCGGTGCTGAGGCGGTTTATTCCGAGGCTGGCAAGGCACAAATTCAGACATTAGTCAATTTTTACATGGAAAATGCTGCGATTATTCGCGAGAAATTGACAGCGGCTGGTATTGAGGTTTTTGGTGGCGAAAATGCACCTTACGTGTGGGTGAAAACGCCTCATGGTTTGTCAAGTTGGGATTTCTTTCAGAAGTTGCTGGAAACTTGCAATGTGGTGGGAACACCCGGTTCTGGTTTTGGTGCGGCGGGTGAGGGTTATTTCCGAATTTCGGCATTTAATAGTCGGGAGAATGTGGAGGAAGCAATGAGACGAATTGTGGAGAAGTTTAAGGTTTAGTATCCTACTAGCCCGCCAGGGAATTCATTCCCTGGCTGATAGCTAAAGTCCTCTGAAAGAGGACTGAAGAGTTATTTAGGACTTATGGAATTATGTCATTCTTAGGAAATTATATCATTCTTAGGAAATTGTGTCATTCTGAGTGAAGCGAAGAATCTCAAGCCCTCACAAAACAATCAAAATTCGCAAGTCCTTGTCTTCAGTCCTCTTAAGAGGACTTTAGCTATGAGACAGGGGTTTCAACCCCTGTCGGACTGTCGGACTACCAAAAAAAGCAATGTCATATAGCGAATTCACCCTCAAAAAAGTCAAACAAGACTTTCAGCTTACCCTAATAGAAGTACCTACTTTTATTGTTTCAGCGCCCCCGATTCAGCCAAGTCCAGCCCTAGCTGAGTTCATCGAAAAACGCCTACCTCTAGCCCTAGCACTGAATACCGAAAAAGCTCGTTCGGAAATGATTATCTGTCCGATTCTGCTAGAATTAAAGGATATTTTTCAACAGAAAATCAGCCTTTTTTCTGGCAATGATTTTACCGTAGATCAATCTGTGGGACTTAACGGTGTCTGCGACTTCCTAATTAGCAAATCGCCAGAACAACTTTTCATCGAAGCTCCTGCTATGATTGTAGTGGAAGCTAAAAAAGAAGACATCAACGGCGGACTTGGACAATGTGTTGCTGAGATGATTGCGGCTCAGCGTTTCAACGAGAAAAACGGCGACTTTGTTAATAAGCTCTATGGTTGCGTTACGACGGGGAATTTGTGGAAGTTTATCAAACTTGAAGGGCAAACTGTTACCATTGGTTTGAGAGAATACTCGCTACCGCCAGTTGATGAAATTTTGGGAATTTTAGTTAGTTTTATTACTTAGTCGGGACTTACGCATCACAACCAAAGAAACCGGGTTTTTACGGTTTTTGTGGGCTGTAGCGAAGTATTCTCGAAAAAACCCGGTTTCTGAACACCCGTGAGTAAGTTCTATTAACCACACTGAATGCCAGCCAACACAGGAGTTTTTTATGCACTTACTACGAGTTCAAGTTCCTGATTTTCGCGGTTTAAAAAATATAGACATCACTTTTGAAAAATATTTTTTTCCTAGTATTTTCCCGCTTGGAAGTCAAAATGGCGGCGGTAAAAGTACGCTGTTGCAGTTAATTTTTGTGTTACTACACTGTTCTGTTGATGATGATAAAAAACCGTTTTTAGAAAATCTACTTCAGGGATTTAAAATTTCCGATCGGCAAGACAAATAAGTCACGGCGAACTCAAAAGACTTAGCATTTATATATGGCTCAAGTCCCGGAACATAGAAGATGCTATTGTGTTGATGGATGAAGTTGAAATTGCTTTTCATCCAGATTGGCAATATCAAATTATATCAGACCTTAAAGATTGGGCGCCCAGCAATCAATATATTCTGGCAACTCACTCCTACGCATTGTGTGAAGCTTTGACACCTGCTCATGTTAAAGAAATTGAGCCAAAACTGATTAAACAAGAATCCTAAACAGGATAGCACTAACTCGTATTTAGATTGCGATCGGCTTTTTGCAATAATAGATTTAGATTTGCAACTGCAAACGATTGACAATTATATTTTTACAGATATTGCATGAGTTAGTTTAAATAAAATACCTCAATTATAATTTGGCAATATAAGTCCTGGATTCATTTTCGACAGTGTTGCAAAAAAATGAAATTCTTTGCTTCTTTCCAAATGACAGGATTATATTGAAATGCCTCTAAGATGCCAAGGCCCACTTATGAGTATTAATAATTTTTGTAATCTAATAATTAATCAGGCACTCTCAAACCCTTCAAAATTCTCCCCTTCTCCTTCAACCCCTTAGACTGTAACAAAACCCCAAAACCTCCCAAACCCATCGGATCGATCAGTTTATGTAAAGCTTCCCTGCGCCGCAACAACGTTGCCACATCCCATACATTTGTGGATAGAGCAGCAATGCGATCGCCCAAACCCAACGCCATCAAAAATAAAGCCTGCTGAGTAAACCCTAGCACATCCAAACCACACAATTCCCCATACTTTTCCAAGGCTGTAAAATTAACATGAGCCGTCACATCCTGCCGCCCCACATTAATATAAGGATTATTGTGATATCGATGGCGATAATAACACTGTAGCGTCCCCTCCCTGCGCCTCGGATTGTAATAGCGGTGCGCCGGATGGCCGTAATCAATCGTCAACAAATATCCCCGCTGCAACTTTTTTCCCACTCTACTCATCCAATCTAAGGCTGCTAAATTCACCTCACTGCGATATCCATCCCCGTAAACACTCGCCGATAAATCGACTCCCAACAACTCAAAATATTCGGTAATTTTTGGTGTAGAAACTTCGCCGACTACCTCGACAAAATTTATTTCTTTGGGTTGATTTATTGTGGTTTTTGTGGTAATGTAAATTTCTTTGACTTTGCCTTGTTCCAGAATGAATTGATGCACGGGGAAAGCATCGACTAATTCATTGGAAAAGAAACAACCGACAATTGAGTTATCAACTATTTCATCCCAATTGCACCATTTAATACTGTGGAATTCACCTAAATTTTTCTGTTGTTCTGCTTGCAGGATGGGCGAAATTTCGACAATTATGTATGTTAAACTTTTAAATAAGTCTGGATGTTGCTGTTGCAGATATTGCAGGAGATTTTTGGCAAATATTCCTCGCCCAGCACCCATTTCGACGATCGCGAAGTTTTGAGGGCGATCCTCTTCGAGGGCTCCGCTAACGAGCAATTCCCACATTTCCACAAATTGCTCTGCCAAAACCTCGGCAAAATCTGGGCCCCAATCAGAGGATGTGATAAAATCGCCTTGTTTGCCGATCGACGGGCGATCGCGATTATAGTAACCATGTTGCGGATGGTATAATGCTAAATCCATGTATTCAGCAAAGGTAATTCGCTGCTGCGGAGTGGTGGCGATTCTGGCGCAGATTAAGTCGCAGAGTTCGGGGTTACTGTCATTGATATCTGATTGCTGGAATGTCATGGTTTATGGAATCAAAGATAAAATAAAGATTTTTTTAACCACAGAGGGCGCAGAGGACACAGAGGAAGAGATAAGAGAGAAATAAAGAACCCGGTTAGTATAAACCGGGTTCTTTTAGTTAGATGCTCGCATCCAAAACAGTCGAAATCTACCTATCGACTGAACCCATAATAATGTCGATGCTTCCTAAAATTGCTACCAAATCGGCAATCTTTACACCGCGGACAATGTGAGGCAAAATCTGCAAATTATTAAAGTCCGCAGCCCGAATCTTCCAGCGCCAAGGGAATGTACTATCATCGCCGATAATATAAATCCCTAACTCACCTTTGCCACTTTCAACGCGGACATAATGTTCGCCCTTGGGAATCTTAAAAGTCGGGGCGACTTTTTTGCCAATAAACTGATATTCAAAACTATTCCACTCGGATTTTGGCCCGCTTTCTAGTCGCTTCGCTTCCAAATTTTCGTAAGGGCCGCCGGGGAGTCCTTTTAAGGCTTGATAGAGAATCTTAACTGACTCGCGCATCTCCCGAATTCTTACCAAATACCGGGCTAAACAATCGCCGGCTGCTTCTGTACACACTTCCCACTCGAAGTCGTCATAACATTCGTAATGGTCAACTTTTCGCAAATCCCAATTCACGCCGGAACCGCGCAACATGGGGCCGGATAGTCCCCAGTTAATCGCTTCGGCGCGAGATATGGTACCTAGGCCTTCAATCCGGCGGCGGAAAATTGGGTTGTTGGTAATTAAACGCTCGTATTCGTCAATTTTTGGCAGGAAGTAATCGCAGAAATCTTGGCACTTATCTACCCAACCGTAGGGTAAATCAGCCGCAACTCCGCCGATGCGGAAGTAATTGTTGTTAACCATGCGATAGCCTGTGGCTGCTTCCCATAAATCGAGAATGGGTTCGCGATCGCGCATAGTATAGAAAAATGGAGTTTGCGCGCCCACGTCCGCCAAAAACGGCCCTACCCACATCAAGTGGTTGGCAATCCGGTTCAACTCCAGCATAATTACCCGAATATAACTAGCCCGTTTGGGGACAGCAATATTTGCCAATTTTTCCGGTGCATTGACTGTCACCGCTTCGTTAAACATCCCCGCAGCGTAGTCCCAGCGGCTCACGTAGGGCACGTACATCACGTTGGTGCGGTTTTCGGCAATTTTTTCCATTCCGCGGTGTAGATAGCCCAAAACAGGCTCGCAGTCCACCACATCTTCGCCGTCCAAGGTGACAATTAACCGGAGTACGCCGTGCATGGATGGGTGGTGCGGCCCCATGTTGAGCACCATCGGTTCGGTTCTAGTCTCAATTCTTGACATAATTAAATGAATTAATGATTACTAGCTATTGTTGATTTTTGTTTCGCTGTTATAGATTTTGACATCCTCACCGCACTTCTAGGGCGGTGATTCATAAACCTCACGATTTAGGTTTCTGCTTCATTGCAACTGCCTCCACCCACCAGGAGTTTTATGGTCTTACGTTCGCTCCACAGACTATCCCCGCTAGCCCAGCGGTTCTTATGTGTCGAAAACCCAAAAGGAATTCTTATTTACTGTGCGTGATTCTAGGGATGTTTACCATTGCCCCGTCCTCTTTTCCCGGTCTACCGATTTTTCTGCCCCGTTGCGATTGTTCGCAAACTTTGGTGTTAGGGTTTATGTCTCCATCGTCGCGAGTGGGTCGTTGACCACTAGAATTGTATCAAATATAAAGCCGTCCTACAAGGACGGGGTTTCCACCCACATTTTCCGATGAAGGATATCGAGCTTTCTGAGAAGGATACCTCTGGATTAGATGTCAGTGTTGACACCTATCATGTTCCAGTTTTGGGTCAAGAATTAATTGCGGGTTTGGCTGTGCGTCCAGGTGGTCGCTATTTGGACGCCACGCTTGGGGGCGGCGGACACACTGGTTTGATTTTGGCGGCGGCGGCTGATGTTACAGTGGTGGCGATCGACCGCGATGAACAGGCTATCCGTTTTTGCCAAACTCGATTTGCTCATGCTCCGGTAGAGTTTTGGCATGGCAATTTTGCGGAATATCAGTCGCCTGATGCCACATTTGATGGTATCATAGCAGACTTAGGCGTTAGCTCGGCTCAGTTCGATACACCTGAACGTGGCTTTAGTTTTCGCCATCCAGCTCAGTTAGATATGCGTATGAACCAGCAGCAATCTTTGACCGCAGAAGAGATTATCAATCACTGGGACGAAGTTAAGCTAGCAGATATTATTTATAAATATGGCGAGGAGCGACTGTCGCGGCGCATCGCGCGACGGATTCTGCAAGGGCGTCCCTTTGAAAGTACAACAGAACTTGCTAGTGCGATCGCTAGCAGTTTCCCACCCAAGCAGCGGAATGGCAGAATCCATCCAGCTACTCGTACTTTCCAAGCTTTAAGGATAGCTGTTAACTCCGAACTCGCGGCTCTAGACGCTTTCCTCTCTCAAGCGCCCAGGTGGTTAAAACCCGGTGGAAGGCTCGGAATTATTACTTTTCACAGTCTCGAAGATCGACCAGTCAAACACCAACTCCGAGGGACAGACTGTTTGCAGGTGCTGACAAAAAAGCCGATCGGACCACAATCTGAAGAAATCTCTAGAAATCCCCGCTCTCGTTCTGCTAAGCTCAGACTGGCAGAAAAATTAACTTGATACGGCAGTAAGGGGCGTGCACAACGCGAATTAGTAATGGTTAAACAAGAGCCAACAGTTTCACAAACAATAGTTAAATAGTGAGACTGGCTGGAAAAATAGGGCGCTGCTGGGCCCGAATTTACGCCTGTGGACAAGTTGCGAGCCGACTCCCTTGGTTGAAGCAGGAAGCAGACCCTCTAGAAGTTAGTTCTAGTTGAATGGTGAAGCTGAGATAAGTTTAACCAAGTTTTGTACAGCAGTACAGGACAAGTTCCAAACTAAGGCGAGGTCAGGTAAGACCACGACCGGATTTAAGTTCCGAATATCCTTGTGGTATCACTAACATGGCACTGACCAATGAAAACCGAAGCCCTCTAACTGATTCGCCTCTGTCGCATCAGCCTAGGGTATTTCACAAACAGCTAGTTTTAGACCTGATTAATTCGCCTAGGAGTAGGGAATAGCATGAGTCGGGGAGATGGAAGCAAACTGAAACTAATGGTAGTCGATGACGAACCCGACAACTTGGATTTGCTGTACCGGACGTTTCGACGCGACTTTCAGGTTTACAAAGCAGATAGCGCCCTCAGCGCCCTGGAAGTTTTAGATGCACAGGGCGAAATGGCGGTGATTATCTCAGACCAAAGGATGCCAGAAATGAATGGCACCGAGTTTTTGGGGAAAACTGTCGAGCGTTTTCCTGATACGATTCGGATTCTGCTGACGGGATACACGGATGTTGAAGACTTGGTAGAGGCAATCAACTCAGGTCAAGTTTTCAAATACATCACCAAACCTTGGAATCCTGAAGAGCTCAAATTAGTCATCAATCAAGCCTCGGAAACTTACAAATACTATAAGCAACGAAGTGTCGAACTCCGTCGCGCTTTACGCAAAGAATCTCTGTTCAATGAGGTGATGAGCGTAATTCGTGGGTCGCTAGATTACTCTAGTATGGTACAAACTATTGTCCAAACTGTTGGTCAAACTTTTGAGGCAAACTACTGTATGCTACGGCCGGTAGAGGGCGATCGACTATTGCCGAGCACCTTCCCCTACCAATCCCAAACAGCGGAACCCAGCATTTTTTCTTTTGATGAAAATTTACTGGTCCAAGCCGTAGCCAGCCGTCAAACTCAACTGCACCAAAGCAGTCAAAGTCCGGGCAATTCAGTTCAGATGGCGGTGCCACTGACTTACCAGCAAGAAATCTTGGCGGTACTGGCCCTGTGCCAGCAGGGCGGTACTAATCCTTGGTCGTCGGAAGATATAGAGTTAATAGAAGGTGTGGCGGCTCAAGCTGCTCTGGCACTGTCTCAAGCCAAACTATATCAGCGGACTCTAGATTTGGCCAAGCAGATGCAAAATGAGTTGGAGGTGGCTCGCCAAATCCAAACAAACTTATTGCGTCAAAGTTGGCCCGATTTTGAAACTGTCAGGGTGCAAGCTTGTTGCTATCCCGCCCGCGAAGTAGGAGGTGACTTTTTTGAGGTCTACGTCCACTCTCAAGGGGATATTTGGATAGCTGTGGGAGATGTTTCCGGTAAGGGTGTTCCGGCTGCTCTATTTATGGCTAGTGCTATTTCGGTGATGCGGCGGGAACTCAGCCAAGAAATTTCTCCTGAACCCAGCCAAGTCATGACGAACATGAATAGTAGTATGTCAGATGACCTGATCGGCAACAACCATTTTATTACAATGGTTGTGGCTCGTTACACACCCTCCACGGGACACCTGGCTTTTGCTAATGCCGGTCACATTTATCCGATAGTTTGGTCTCACTCAGAGGTGAAAGCTCAAGCCGCTAGCGGTTCCACACCAGTAGAGCCCAATTTCCTGAAAGCTCGTGGCATTCCCTTGGGGATACTGCCAGTTTGGAAGGGTAAAGGGGGTACGATCGAATTAAAGTCAGGAGATGTATTTCTGCTGACGAGTGATGGGATTACTGAAGCTACTGTCATGACTGAGGCTGTTCCTGGGGGAGAACAAACTCGTTCTATGCTACAACAAGAGGGGCTTTGGGAACTCTTGATTCAGGAGCCTGGTTCCTTTAACTTGGACAATTTGTTGGCTTACATCCGAGCGGACAATCCAGTTCAGGAAGATGACCAAACTATACTCTCTCTGGAGGTTCTCTGAATCTGTCAACTACCCCGACCATCAGTCGGGGACTTCAGGAATCAATCACTGAAGCCCTCCGTTGACAGCTCACAGATTGCAGACTCTTTACTGGGCCAGAGGCGAGAGTTATAGAAGTAGTGCTTCAACGCCTAACTCTTAACTGATACTTTTTGATGAATGTTTTCAGAGAAAGTGTATTGCCTCGATCGCCCGGTATCTAGTATCCTCCATGTACCAGTAAATATTCACGCCAAATAAATCAGGCGCGTCGTATTTCATCCCTGGTCTGAAGACACAGGATTTCTAAACTTACAGGATTTTTGTATGAATACTGAGCTTCACGTACCAAGCGACTTGCGGTTTTTGACAATTGTTGAAAACTGGCTGCTGAGCAGTTTGGAAGTTGAGCTAGGTGAGCACGTCGATTGGCCGCGTCAATCGAATCGTTTGCGCTTGGTGCTAGCAGAAGCCTATTCCAACGTCATCCGCCATGCTCACAAAGACCAACCTGAGTTGCCAGTGTTAATTCGCTTAAATTTAAAAAATCGAGACATTGGTTTAGAAATTTGGGATTACGGTAAAGGTTACGCCATGAATACTTACAATCCCCCACGTCCAGAAGCTAAACAGGAAAGCGGCTACGGCTGGCTGATTATGAGCAGACTGATGGACCGGGTGGACTACACTTTGCAAATAGATGGTCGCAACTGTTTGAAATTGGAAGCGAGTTTGCCAGACAAATCTTAATTGGTTTAATTGGTAACAGGTTATTGATAATAAATTATTGATAACAGGTTATTGGTAATAATCAACAACTAACGACTAACACATCACAACTAGGAACCAACAATCAACAAGTAAAAAATCAAACTAAGCAGTAACAAATGATTAGTGACTACTACTTTTTAGATTAGTTGGTCAGCAAAATACCCAGAGCCCGGACTTCTTAAAAAAGTCTGGGTTCTGAAGTATTTAAGTAGAAAAAAGAAGGAAGACTATTGCTACAGTAATACCATTTCTCTAAAATCGTGCAACAATCTTTGACCCCCCCTAACCCCCCCTTATAAAGGGGAGGGACAAGACTACTGTTGCATTCTTTTTTAAAATTGGTATAAGCTTTTGGGCTATCTGTAGATTAGGCTTAATTAAGTGGATTTACTGAGGATATGGAGCCTAAAACTTGGTGAAGGGGCGCAGGCTTAGCAATTCTTGAGGAGAAGCTAAGAGCTTGACCGTCGCAGAAACAATAGCTGGTTGAGAATTGACGATAAACAACCATCCTACATTGACGCTAAATACAGCAGTTTGTACCAGCCCGTTAACTTGAACTTGAATGTTGCCGTCCTCTAAGGTTTGACTCATGCCCTGCTGCGGATGGAGCTTCATTCCTTGGGCTTCTGTTTTTAAGTAGGTGGCGATCGCACTTTTGCCGACAATCGGATCTGCAAAGGGTGCATGGAGAACGCCCTCAGCATCAAACAAACTAGCCGTTGCTTCAAAATCTCCCCTGTTGAAAGTTTCAAAGTATCCCAGAACCGCTGGCTCAGGAATAGCGCTCAAGCCGATCGCTTCAGTTAACATAAATGGAGTGGTTGCCATCGTAAAAATCAGAATTTTAGATTAATTCATCTAATATAGTCATTCTGTTTGTGGCAGCAACTCCATCAAAAGATGTGACATATCTCCGACCCATAATACGGATATACGAAAAATCACTTCCCCCCAAAGGGGGAAAGTGCCATAGAAGTCGGAAGAATGGGATTGAAGTGCGATGGGGTTTCACTTTTGACTAACAAAACTGAAATATTCTACTTACGCATCAAGTTCAGCAATTCTTTCGGAGATGCCAACAAATCGATCGCCACAAAGAAAATTTGACCTTGGGGATCGAGCAAAAACCGCCACGCAATGTTCATACCCACATTGGAGCCAAACCAGGGAGTTTCGACTTTACCAGTCACTTTCACTTGGCGGTAGCCATCTTCTGCGGGTTCCGATACACCTCGCTCCGGCATCATTTTGAGTCCGACACACTCTTCCCGCATATAGTTGAGGATAGCTTCGCGACCCACAATCGGCTTTTGGAAAGGTGGTTGCAGAGCACCTTCTTCGGAAAATAAAGCCACAGCAGGGGTAAAGTCGAAGGCATTCATGTTATCAATGTAGCTGAGCACCGTCTGCTCGCTGATGCCTTCAATCTGGGTTTTGACGCGCTGTTCAACAGAGGTGGGAGTGCTGCGGGGAGCAGAGCGTTTGCCGTACTCTTGGCTGAAATCTGGGTCATAGCCCATGTGAACTACGGTATTACGCAGTACGGTAATTTGCTGGCCCGGATCGAGTTGTTTGAGAGTTTCAAGGACATTGGTGGCTTCGGGAGACATTTGATAGCCAGCGGGAATCGGAGCGACAAGGCCTTGTTTCATCAATTGTCCTAGTTCGTACCAGAAACCGAGTTTGGTGTTGACGCGCAAGGATGTGTAGATGCGGCCGATGGTGGTGTCAGCATTGCTAGCCAGGTCAAACATGGTTTTGCTTTGAGCAGCCGGCGACATTTGCTTAATTTCAGTCAGAATGCCTTCAACAAGCGCCATACTGGCTACTCCGGGAGCTGCTGCGGTGATGGTAGTACCCATTTCGGTGTAGGCATACCACAATAGTGCCAGTTGGTCTTCAACGCTGAGCTTGTAGAATGCTTCCGTGGTAGTCGGAACAACGCTCGCAATCTCGGTGTTGGAAAAAATAGATTGAGCTGATTGAATACTAACTGCCATGTGTATTTTGTGATATTTGCGATTTTAGTGAAGTCGGGTCGTAGGCGAACCTCAATCCCCTTCCTTAGAATTATGTAACGTTTTTGACAAATTACAAATCAAATTTTTGAATATAAAGATTATGAAAATATTATAATTTTTGAGCCTAAATTTATCGCTCTTACTAGACTAATTGCACAAATTGTGATATCTTACTTTGTCTTATGAAAGCATTAATAAATAGTAATCTAATTAAGCAAAAATGCTTAGAGTTGGGATTTCACAAGGTGGGGATAGCCTTGGTAGACGAGGGGAATGATGAGGAGTCACAAAGATTGCAGGCATGGTTGGATCGAGGCTATCAAGGTGATATGGGATGGATGGCAAATCCGAAACGACAGGATATTCGCGCCGTCATGCCAGAAGTAAAGTCCTTAATATGTGTCGCCATCAACTACTACACGCCTCATCAACGTCCCGAAAGCCCGGAATATGCCAAAATTTCTCGCTACGGTTGGGGACGGGATTATCATAAAATCCTGCACAAAAAACTGAAGGTGTTGGCAGATTGGGTGCGATCGCAAGGTGAAGGCATCGAAGCGCGGTATTATGCTGATACCGGGCCAATTCAGGACAAAGTGTGGGCCGGGCGGGCTGGGATTGGCTGGATTGCCAAAAATGGCAACGTAATTTCGCGCGAATACGGTTCTTGGGTATTTTTGGGTGAAGTTTTGACCAATTTGGAGTTAGTCTCAGATGTGAGTCATACTCAACATTGCGGTACTTGCACTCGCTGCATTGATGCCTGTCCTACGGAGGCAATTACTGAGCCTTTTGTCGTTAATGCCGATCGATGTATAGCGTATCATACGATCGAGAATCGAGCCGAAAAATTGCCAGACCAAATAGCATCTAATTTACAAGGTTGGGTAGCAGGTTGTGACATTTGTCAAGATGTTTGTCCTTGGAATCAGCGTTTTGCCAAACCAACAGATATGCCAGAATTTGAGCCTTATCCTGAAAATATAGCGCCGACACTGACGGAATTAGCAGAAATTTCTGATGAAGAATGGAACCGGAGATTTACAGCTTCGGCATTGCGGCGAATTAAACCGGAAATGCTGCGACGAAATGCGAAGGCAAATCAAATAAATAGTTAGTTGTTATTGGTTATTTGTTATTTGTTAGTTGTTATTGGTTATTGGTTATTTGTTATTGGTTTTTGATTGTTGGTTGTTGGTTGTTGATTGTTGATTGTTGGTTGTTGTTTGTTTGTTTGTGGTTTTTTATTGGTTCCAATTACTAATATCAAATTTTTCTGCCCCATGCCCACAACGTATTTTAAATGCTGAAAGTAATTATTTTTGATTTTGACGGTACTTTAGCAGATACAATCGATCTTCTGCTCAGTATTACCAACCGTTTGTCAGTGGAATTTGGCTTTAAGTCTGTAACAAAAGAAGAACTTGCTAAACTGAGCAATTTAAATTCTTGGCAAATCTTGAATTACTCTGGGATTTCTGTTTTTAAATTACCGTTTGTGATTAGAAAATTAAAAGCAAATTTACGCAAGGAAATTTACCAAATTCAACTCTTTCCTGGAATTACAGAAGTTTTATTAGAGTTAAAAAACCGAAATTTTATCCTAGGTATTATTACTTCTAACTCTAGAGAAAATGTTTTAGAATCTCTGAAAAAAAACGGTTTGGAAGGCTGTTTTGATTTTATTGATTCTGGGACAACTTTCGGCAAACACAAAGTTATTTATAGATGGTTAAAACGACATGAATTCCATCCTGAACAAGTGGTTTATGTCGGAGATGAAGTTAGAGATATAGAGGCGGCTAAAAGAACGGGAATTAAAGTAATTGCTGTAAGTTGGGGTTTTAATTCTCAGTCAGCTTTGGCTGCACATTATCCCGATTTTTTGATTGAACATCCCCAAGAATTGATAGGAATCATCGATAAATGGGAATAATGTAATGCTATTTTTCTAAATATTACAAAAAGTTAAGTAGTGAGAACTTTGTGGGCGATCGCTTGAAAAGCTCGATGGAGCCTGATATAAAAATGAATAGCAAAACTTGTTTGTTCCTTCACAAAATTAGAGTAGCTTATGTCAGCTTTAGAAACTTTCTTGACTTTTAGTTTGGCTTCAACCTGTGCAGTAGCAGTTTTAGCAACTTGGTTACGCTTCAATAACCCATCTTCCGATGCTCAACGCGGGTAGAGCATCAAAAATATAGCAAGAATTGTACTTGCTTTTATCATCGGTTACATGAATTTGGTAAGGTGCGCAATGCGCACCTTACCTCAAGTTTTTAATAAACTTTCTAACACAAGAATTCCCGCGGGTCCGTGACATATCCAGTCAAAGCAGAGGCTGCGGCTGTATAAGGCGAAGCGAGATAAACTTGAGCTTCCTTATTTCCCATCCTACCTGGGAAATTTCGGTTGGTTGTAGACACGCAAATTTCGGGTTCGTTCATCCGCCCAAAAGTGTCTTTTGGCCCGCCTAAACAAGCGGCGCAAGAAGGTGCTGCTGGTTCGATGCAGCCGGCGGCTAAGAAGATTTCCGACAGGGTTTGACCATCGTATTTGGTGGTAAACATATCTTCGTAAACTTTCTGAGTTGCTGGCACTAAATAAGTCGGAACTTTGACTTGATTTCCTTTAATAATTCGCGCCGCATTCAAAAAGTCGGAGGTTTTGCCGCCGGTGCAGGAACCGATGTAAACTCGATCGATCTTGACGTCGCGACAATTCCGTGCTAGGTCGCGGTTGTCGGGAGAGTGGGGTTTGGCGACGACGGGTTCTAATTGGGTGACATCGTAGGTGCGATCGCTATAAAATTTAGCATTGTTATCGCTGCAAAATACATCAAAGGGCACATTAGTCCGAGCACTGACGTAATCCAAGGTTGTTTTGTCAGCGGCCACCGTGCCGTTTTTGCCACCACCTTCTATCACCATATTGCACAGCGTCATCCGTTCTTCCATGGTCAAACGCTCAACAGTATCGCCGCCAAATTCCATGGCGCGATAGTTGGCACCGGCGACGCCAATATCACCAATAATTTGCAAAATCAGGTCTTTTGCTAACAAATAATCGGGTAATTCACCGTTGAAGATAAACCGCATGGTGGCCGGAACTTTGATTAACAGTTTACCGGTTCCCAAGATAAAAGCTGCGTCTGTATTGCCGATGCCGGTGGCAAATTGTCCGAAAGCGCCGGCATTGCAGGTGTGGGAATCTGTACCGAATAAGACTTCGCCCGGTCGTGTGTGTCCTTCTTGGGCGAGGGCGATGTGGCAAACGCCTTTGTAGTCGGGATTTGCTTTAAAGTTCGATCGATCCGTGATGTCGTAAAAGTATTTTATCCCTTGTTCCTGTGCAAAATCCCGCAGAATATCGACGTTGCGATTAGCCCGTTCATCATTGGTGAAAATGTAGTGGTCGGGAATGAGTACGATTTTGTCGGGATTCCAGACTTTAGCATTGTCGCCGAATTCCTTTTTGAATACGCCAATAGTGCCGGGGCCGCAAACATCGTGGGTCATCAATACATCGGTTTCTACCCAAATGTTTTCTCCTGGCTCAACTTTGCTGCGCCCTGATGCTTTGGCTAATATTTTTTCGGTGAGAGTCATTCCCATAGTGCGATCGCCTTTTTTTTTGATTAGATGCTACATATTGTAATTGTAAGCGAAACATTCCCAGTTACTGAAAGTACAAGTTAAAAAAATAGCAAAATATCCGGTTTGACAGTAAACGGCTGTGTAGTCTCGCTTATCTCTGAAATTAGAGGGCTTTATATGAAATTGTCAAAATTGTTATTGGGAACCAGCCTCAGTTTAGCAACATTTATTGGTTTGAGCACAAAGGCGATCGCCACGAATCCTCAAAATTTTCCTCAAACCTATGTAGCACAACAACCTAATTGCAAAAATCCCCAAACTCAAACCGAGTTAAACATTTGTTCGGGAATAGACTATCGGCGCGCCGACCAACAACTCAACCAAGTTTACAATCAAGTTCGCGGTCTTGTTTCTGCGAGTCATCGCCCCCAACTAATTCTAGCACAAAAAGCTTGGATTTCCTTTCGCGATGCCGATTGCAAATTTGCCCAAAGTGCATTTGCAGGTGGCACAATAGCACCGTTAATTACTAATAACTGTCGGACAGATTTGACTAAAAAGCGGGTCTCGGAATTGAACAGTTATCTACAAAACCAGATGCCTCAGCCGAAAAATAGCAATTATCAAACAGTCGATAGCCAATTAAATCAAGTTTATCAAAATACGATCGACAATCTTTCTGTCTCCCGTCAATCTCAACTCAAGATAGCACAAAGAGCCTGGATTAGTTTCCGTGATGCTAACAGCAAATTTGAGAGTTATCTATCTAATGGTGACAGCAAACTTTCCTTGATTCGGATGACGGAAGAGAGAATTCAAGATTTAGTTAATTTTTCCCAGCAAGGTCGTTAGAATATTGGGAATTGGGCATTAGAATTGGGCATTGGGCATTGCTAATCCTTAGTGATAACTTAACATCAAACCCACGGTATTTCTTGTTTGTATTTAAGTCTAGATCCCCCCTAGCCCCCCTTAATAAGGGAGGGACAAGAAATCTTCTCAAAGTTCCCCTTATTAAGGGGGATTTAGGGGGATCTAGACTAGACTGAAAGCGACATTTATTATGGGTTTCAGTTTTAAGTTATCACCATTCCCAATTCGCTATTCCCCTAGATTCAATTTTGCCAATCCCAAATAACGAATACCTTCCGGTGTCACATCAAACCGACAAGGCAAAATCTCTACACCTACATTTATAGCCTGTCTGAACAATTCTCCGTAAAGGCGATCGGCACTATCCCCAGGCGCAAAATCAGTACAATCTCCACGATTAATAAAATACAGCATTACAGCCCTAGAACCCAGCCGCACCACTTCCATCAATTCCCTCAAATGTTTTTGTCCCCTCTCAGTAACTGTATCAGGAAATAAAGCCAATTCTTCCTTCGCCCAAGTTGTATTTTTAACTTCTATAAAAATAGAATTATCCTCACCAGTTAGCACAAAATCTACCCTACTTTTTTTATCTTGACCATACACAACTTCCGGTTGAATAACACTGTAATTACCCAACTCAGGAAACAATCGCAATTGCAAAGCTAACTTAATCACTCGATTGGGCAAGCCCGTATTAACTCCCACCCAAGTTGGTACAGTATCGCACACTTTAATTAATTCCCAAGTATAAGCTAACTTGCGTTTAGGATTATCGCTGGGAGATACAAAAACGGGATTACCGGGAAGATAAACATCAGTCATCGGGCCAGTATTCGGACAGTGGGCGGTGATAATTTCTCCCGAATCTAGTTCAATGTCTGCAAAAAATCGCTTGTATCGTTTAATTAAAATACCCGGCAACAGAGGTGGATAGGTGTAAATAAAATCGCTCATCATTTATCGCTAATTAGTGATTTGTTGGCAGTCATCAATATACCAGTCATCAGCAAAATGTGTAAGTCCTAGGTAATTGATAAGAGATTTTTTATGAATTCATGGTACTATAGTCAACATTTCCGATTAAACTAAGTGAAACCTTTCACTGTTAGCGTTTTTAACCCTTTGTGTCCCAATTACAGAAACCCTCTCGTTCCCTAGCTGGAATTGCCGGCATTGTCGCAGTCGCCACTTTGATTAGCAAAGTCTTTGGCTTAGTGCGCCAAATCGCGATCGCCGCAGCCTTTGGAGTCGGTGTCGCCGTCGATGCTTACAACTACGCCTACGTCATCCCCGGTTTCTTATTTATTTTACTCGGAGGTATAAACGGGCCGTTTCACAGCGCGATCGTCAGTGTTTTAGCCCGTCTGGATAAAAAAGAAGCAGCACCTCTAGTTGAAACTATCACCACTTTAGTCGGTGGTTTGCTACTGTTAGTAACAGTCGCTTTAATTATTTTTGCCGATCCGATGATCGATTTGGTAGCACCGGGATTAAGTAGAACAGCAGAAGGTTTAGAAATAAAGGCGATCGCCATTCAACAATTTCGGATCATGGCACCGATGGCCTTACTTTCAGGCTTGATCGGCATCGGTTTTGGTACTCTTAATGCTGCCGATATGTACTGGCTTCCTTCCATCAGCCCCTTATTTTCCAGCGTTGCACTAATCGGCGGTTTAGGACTTCTGGCGCTACAACTAGGAGACAAAATTATTCAACCAGAATACGCACTAATGGGTGGTTTAGTATTAGCTTGGGGCACTCTCGCCGGAGCAATTTTGCAGTGGTTAGTGCAACTGGTAGCCCAGTGGCGTGCAGGTTTGGGAAAATTGCGTTTGCGGTTTAATTTTAAACGTCCTGGAGTCAAAGAAGTAGTTAAGGTAATGGTTCCTGCTACTTTATCATCAGGAATGTTGCAAATTAATGTCTACACTGACCTTTTTTTCGCATCCTACATCCCTCAAGCTGCATCTGCGATGGGCTATGCGGGCTTGTTGGTAATGACACCTTTAGGCATCATTTCTAATGTAATTCTCGTGCCATTTTTGCCAATATTTTCTCGCCTCACGGAACCCGCAGATTGGCAGGAATTAAAAGATAAAATTCGTCAAGCTTTGATTTTAACTGCCCTGACAATGATGCCATTGAGCGCTTTAATGGTGACACTGGCTAAACCGATTGTGCGGGTTGTTTATGAACGCTATGCTTTTAGTCAATCAGCTTCTGAGTTTGTCACACCGATATTGATGGCTTACAGTATTGGAATGTTTGTGTATTTAGGGCGGGATGTTTTGGTGAGGGTATTTTATGCTTTGGGAGATGGAGAAACGCCTTTTCGTGTCAGTATTATCAATATTTTTCTGAATGGATTGCTGGACTATTTGTTAGTAGGGGCTTTTGGTGCGCCGGGATTAGTTTTGGCGACGGTGGGAGTGAATATTATTTCGATGATTATGTTTTTGTACTTATTAGATAAAAAGCTGGGCGGCTTGCCTTGGGGGGAGTGGAGTTTGCCATTTCTGGGATTAGCTTCTGGGAGTTCTCTCACGGCTTTTGTGGCGTTGGCGACTCTGCAAGGATGTCAAAGAGTTTTGGGTACAGAAGGTTTGGTAATTCAATTGGTGGAGTTGGGTGTCGCAAGTTTGGCGGGGCTAGGAGTTTTTGCGGTGTTTGTTAGTCAGATGAAATTGCCGGAAGTTGATATGTTTGTCGATCGCATCCGGGGACGTTTTGGCAAATAGATATCCGAAATTTATCTGGTTTCTTTAGCAAAATCGGACACGGCAATGCCGTTTCTCTACCCCAAAATAATCATCAGCACTCGATGAGAGATTTCACCATCGCCCGATTTATTTTCGGGAAACGGCACTGCCCATTGGTGTCAACAAACACGTTAAACCGACATTCCGGCAGGGGTTTAAACCCCTGCCTCAAAGCGCAAGTCCTCTCAAAGAGGACTAAGAAGAAGAATTTTTCAACTCATTAGTCCTCTTTTAGAGGACTTTAGCTATAAGAGGGGGGTTTGAACCCCTGGCGGACTTGCCGGGTGGGCGAGAGGACTTGGCGGACTGACAGCTTAAGATGAATTCCGATACCGGATTTAATCTAATCTCATAAACTCGCTCCGACTTCGACTTTTGATAATTTGCCTAAAATATTCGTAACAATATAAAGATTTAGTAAATCAGAAGCTCAAACTCTGACAGTACGATCGCACCCTGCTAAGCTCCTAGTATTTAAAAGCTTAGGGTGTCATCCGCTACGAAATAGAAATACGATCGATCGCGATCGAATCGGGCGATAGCTTTTTGCATTTAAAAAATCAGTAATTCTACTCAAAGGAAAAACAGATGAAAACGCTAACTAAACTTAACCAAAAAAATCCCTCTGTGGTTTGCACCACCGATCGACTCAGCTCAATCGTCATCCTTGACCCCACAGTACCAGAGAGCCAACACATCGCGATCGGCATCAAACCAGATACAGCCACCTACATACTGGAAAATCAAGTAAATGCGATCGAGCAAATCACCACAATCCTCGATCGGCATCAAGACATCGAAACCCTCCACATCATCACCCACGGTAGCCCCGGCAAGATTTATTTAGGCGCGACAGAACTCAAGAGCAGCAATATCGAAAACTACAGCCAACAGTTGCAACAGTGGCGAAACGCTCTGAGTGCCAACGCCAGCATCATCTTGTATGGCTGTAACGTAGCAGCCGAAAAATCCGGGCGCCAATTCCTGACTCAACTGAACCAACTCACAGGCGCAAACATCGCCGCTAACTCCCAACCTACAGGTAATAGCGAACTCGGTGGCACATGGGACATCCCGCAACTCATCCCCCCATCAAGCCAAAGGGCGAAACTTGCTCTAACAGAAACCACCCTCAAAACCTACAGCGGCGTGCTGGGATTCGCCCCCAAAGTTGACTTCACAACTGGCGATGGCCCTAACAACGTCAGCATCGGCGACTTCAACGGCGACGGGAAACCTGACTTAGCTGTGGCGAACTTAAACAGCAATACCGCCTCCATCCTGCTCAATACCACTGCCACCGGAGCCACCACCCCCACTTTCGCCACCCAAGTCGCCTTCCCTACTGGCACTAACCCCGCCTCCGCCAGCATCGGCGACATCAACGGCGACGGGAAACCTGACTTAGCTGTGGGAAACAACAGCAGCAAAGTCTCCATCCTGCTCAATACCACTGCCACAGGAGCCACCACCCCCACTTTCGCCCCCCAAGTTACCTTCCCTACTGGCGATGCCCGCTCCGTCAGCATCAGCGACATCAACGGCGACGGGAAACCTGACTTAGCTGTGGCGAACTTCAACAGTGGCAACGTCTCCATCCTGCTCAACACCACCCCCACCAACGCCACCACCCCCACTTTCGCCACCAAAGTTAACTTCACAACTGGCAGTGGCCCCGTCTTCGTCAGCATCGGCGACATCAACGGTGACGGGAAACCTGACTTAGCTGTGGCGAACTTCTACAGTAGCAACGCCTCCATCCTGCTCAACACTACCGCCACAGGGGCCACCACCCCCACCTTCGCCACCCAAGTCACCTTCGCTACTGGCGATGCCCCCGAATCCGTTAGCATCGGCGACATCAACGGCGACGGGAAACCTGACTTAGCTGTGGCGAACCGGAGCGACTACAGTGCCTCAATCCTGCTCAACACTACCGCCACAGGAGCCACCACCCCCACTTTCGCCACCCAAGTTGACTTCCCTACTGGCAATCGTCCCCTCTTCGTCAGCATCGGCGACATCAACGGCGACGGGAAACCTGACTTAGCTGTGGCGAACAACGGCGATAGCACCGCCTCGATCCTGCTCAACACCACCGCCACCGGAGCCACCATTCCTACCTTTGCCACCAAAGTTGACTTCACAACTGGCCGTGGCCCCGAATCCGTCAGCATCGGCGACATCAACGGCGACGGGAAACCTGACTTAGCTGTGGCGAACTTAAACGGCGACACCGCCTCGATCCTGCTCAACACGCCAACGCCAATAACGCCAACACCAACGCCAGTAACGCCAACACCAGTAACTCCCACACCAACACCAGTAACTCCCACGCCAACACCAGTCACGCCAACACCAACACCAGTAACTCCCACGCCAACCCCAGTCACGCCAACGAATAAGAACAACCCCCCAGTTGTAAATCTTTCTGCGTTTTCGCAAAGTGGAGCACTAGGTTTTTATCAAACTGGCAATGTGTTTACCTTGGCTGCAAACACCGATACTGACCCCGATCCGGGCGACATCATTAATTATTCGATCGCCCTGGCAGATTTCAGTGCGTTGAATTCGTCGGCGTTTACATGGAAAACCGATCTAAGTCGCGGTTCCTATCGTCAGCCTGTAAATGGGTTAAGTTTTCCTGAGATTGCTCTCCCTTCATGGTTAACTTTCAATCCCGCAACTCGCAAAATTGAGATCGGCGAGACTCGCCCGAAGACGTTTCACTACTGGATGAAGATCACAGGAACGGATTCGTCTGGTGCCAGTGTTAGCGAAATGATCCAGTTCAAGAGTAACGCTTTTGGCGGTTTTGTGATTGACGACTATATTGCTGGTGCGAATGTCTTCTTTGATGCTAACAAAAATGGCATCGCCGATCCGAACGAACCCAAAGGCACAACTGACGGTAAAGGCGCATTTGGTTTTGATATTCCTTTCAGCACTTTTGACACGAATAAAAATGGTAAACTCGATCCGAATGAAGGTAATTTAGTTGCTTTTGGCGGCACCGACATCGGTACGGGCTTACCCCTAGAAACTCCGCTCAAAGCGACACCCGATGCAGAAGTAATTACTTTACTGACTAGCATGGTAGCTGAATTAGCCGATCGCGGTTTAAGCGTGAATGAAGCCAATGCCAAAGTCACAAGCGCTTTCGGTATTCCCAGCGACATACCGCTGAATTATGTCGATCCGATCGCCGCTACTCAAGGGCAACAACCGGGTGCTAAAGTGGCATTAACGGCGATGCTGGTAGCCCAAAACTCGATCACTCAAACGGCGGGATTAATTGAAGGTGCCAGCAATCTGACTATGGGTGATGCTGTCAAGCAAATAATTAGTACGATCGCCGATCGCATCCAAACAGGAACCTTAGATTTCACCAAACCTGAACAACTGGCGGATTTAATTGGAAAAGTGGGTGATCGAGTAAAGGCGATCGATCCTAATTTTAACGCCCAAGAGATAGCAGTGGCCGCACCAGCACTAGCCCAGGTAATCGCAGCATCCAATCAACGGATTGTAGGGGCGATCGCAACTAATACCGATCTGACACAACTGCAAAAACAAGTAGCAGTAGTCCAAAAAGTTACTTTAGGTGCAACTACTGAAGACTTTAAAGCATTTGGTGCGGGTCAAAAAACCCTTGATTCTCTAGTTGCAGAAAACACGGGTAAAGCGTTAGACGCACAAATTTTGAATGGTGGTAATAACCCTGTAACTCCAACACCAACACCTGTAGTTACAACACCAACACCTGTAGTCACAACGCCAACACCCGCAGTCACAACACCAATACCAGTCACAATACCGACACCAGTCACAACGCCTACGCCTACACCAACACCACCAACACCGACACCTTCAACGACAGCGGCAGTGCAAATTTCGATCGCAATGCCAAAACCATCGGTATCAAGTAACGTGCGATCGGGCTTACCAGAAAACACCCGATTAGGAGATGTTTACCTGCTAACAGATAGCAACGATACCAGCTTCCCAGCAGCAGCATTAGGCTTAAGCATATTTGCCCTTGCCGGCAACGATTTCTTAACCGGATTAGACTTCCCAAACACCTATTTTGGGAATCAAGGAGAAGATACTTTAGTAGGTGAAGGAGGTAACGACGAACTAATTGGCGGCAAAGGTTCAGATTCGCTTGTGGGCGGTATTGGCAACGATTTTCTTAGCGGGAATAATGATAACGATATCCTGCTAGGTGGTGAAGGCGATGATACCCTGCGCGGTGGTAAGCAAGATGATATCTTATCAGGCGGTGCGGGTAACGATCTCCTGAATGGCGATTCCGGTTTGGATATCCTCACAGGTGGCGCAGGAAATGATAACTTTGTATTACAAGATACGGCTACTGACCTATCTCAAGCCGATCTGATTACTGACTTTACATCGAACGATAAAATCAAGTTGATTGATGTCACTTTCAGTCAATTAACTTTTGAGTCAGTTAATGTCATCTTAGATGGTGCAACTCCTGTATTATCAACCGCAATCAAATCTGGGAATGACTACTTGGGAGTGGTTTATAATCTGAATCCAACGGCTCTCAAGAGTAGCTCTTTCTTGTAAAAAATGAAAAGAAATTAGGAGACTGCACGTGCCGTCTCCCTACAATGTTATTTTTGGTAGGGACACGGCACTGCCGTCTCCTCTATATCATTCCGGTGCAACCGGAATTGATCTTATGGATACTCAAACAGTCTTCATTCAGGGATTCACCCTAACCTTTCCCTCAATTCACCAGCCGATAACTGTGGCATTTGTTCTACCAACAAGGTCAATTCTGTCACGGGCAATGCTAGCAAATTGGTAATGGCTGTAGACAGAATATCACCCAATTCACTTTGGCGCATTGTCAAGACTTTTTCTACCAATAATCTTACCGCTTGTTCCCGCCCTAATTCATCAACTGTTAGCATCGAGATTGCCAGCAGCAGAACCGTGAAATCCGCAGCAGGCAATGTGGATATTGGAGATATAAACACTGCCATTCTCTGGGTTAATTCTCCAAATCTAACTTGCAAAAAGTTTTCTAAGATTAAGCGTTGTTGTGCTTGTCTACCTTGCTCAAGTCCTTTTTCAAGTCCTTTTTCAAGTCCTTGCTCAAGTCCTCGTTCGAGTCCTCGTTCAAGTCCTCGCTCAAGTCCTCGTTCCAGTCCTCGTTCCAGTCCTTGTTGCTCTGCTGCTTGTAATTGTTGTTGAAAAAGTGGTGCGATCGCCATAATTAACTCCCGCTCTTCTGGTTCAGGTTCCCGTTGGTTTTCGACTACTAAATGTGACTGTAGACGATACAATAATTCTAGCGCAATCATCCGCAATGGATCGTCCATTGCTAAAGCGCCTAATTCGCCGATCGCCCTTTCCTGGACTTTCCCTTTCCCCAAAATCCTCAACCACAGGGTTTCTGGGATTTCCGGTAACTGGTGGATGACTACAATTGCCCCTCGCCAGTGCTCCGAGAAAACATAGATTCCTTCCATCCAATTTTCCAGATTTTCTACCCCACCAAAACCTTCTAGCAGTGATTTTGATGCCGTGGGTGTCAAAATCCATAGTTTTGGTAACTTCCCGTCATTGAATCGAGTATTTTCTCTTCTCGCCTGTCGTTCTAATTCATTTTGCAAACCCCATAACTTACTCATACAGCTCCATACTTCCTTGATGGTTACGGGATTGCGAAACGGCTCAAAAATTGCTGTTGTACCAGCCATTTTTCCCAACAATCCCAGACTGATTGAGTATTCAGGAATTTCGACACCTGGAATGAAATAAACATCGATTTCTCGGACTTCCGAAGTCACATCACGACCGATATTAACCGTGCCGATGGGGGACAGCAGTTCTTCCAGGAATTCTTTGGCAAAGCGATCGTGAATAAATCGCGTCATATAAATTAAAATTTATTTTATAAACTAATCCTAGCATACTTGCGCGACATAAAAAAATGACGATCGCCCTTTAGTAAAAAAGAGCGATCGCACTTAAATCACATCAATTTCGATAGCATCGAAATTAATATTACCCGACATGAGGAGACGGCAGTGCCGTCTCCTCTATATCATTCCGGTTGCACCAGAATTGATATCACATCTTCCGCTGAAATTCCTCCAAAACATCCATTAACTGAACTTGACACTGCATCGGAATCAAATCAGCTAACGGCACTTCCCGCTTCCCAGCACCTAACTTAACGGGAATACTTTGCAAAACTTGTGCAACTCTGTCGGCATCTAAATTGCCATCTTCCAGCAAGGAATAAAGTTGTTCAGCAACCACCTTATCGAGGTGGGCATCTTTCAGATATAAATGCCACTTAGCAATGTCAATATAGACATTTTCGCCGATTTCGGCTGCTAAGGATTCGATCGCCCTTGTCGTAGTATTAGCCATATTAAAAACCCAAAACTTAATTTGTTATCATTCACAACAGTTAACAAATCGCCGACAACTCCCTTCAACCAGAATCTTTAGTTAGGGGCGAATAATCGGCGATCGCAAAAATGTAAATTCCGTGGGCTAAGACTAACAGTGCCCACCCACCCGTTACCGAAACCGCCCAAGGCCAATCAGCCTTCTGCAAATTGTGAACAAACCACAAACCAGAATTTAAAGCCGAAAAAAGACCTACATGAATCGCAAAATTCATCCGGTCATCTAAACGACGGTATTCTGGGTCTTGGCGATCGGGTTTACGGGGCCAACGAGGAGGCATAGTTTTTCACTTTATGTTAGTAGTTCTGTGCCTATTTTAAGCATAAATGCAGCATTTTGAATGCTGCATCCCTCTCCCGACAGAAAATTCATGCCTCTAAATTCTGATAATCGCCAGATTTGCCACCAGTTTTACTCACAAGTCGAATTGATTCAATGACGATCGACTTTTCTAAACCTTTCGCCATATCATACAAAGTCAGCGCCGCCACCGAAACCGCCGTCAGCGCCTCCATTTCCACCCCAGTTTCCGCCTTAATTTTCACCGTAGCCCGAATTTCATACCCCGGCAACTCAGCATCCGGTATCACCACCACCTCCACACTACTCAGCGGTAGAGGATGACATAGAGGAATCAAATTCGCCGTCTGCTTCGCCGCCATAATTCCGGCCAACCTTGCAGTACCCAACACATCACCCTTGGGTGCATTCCCAGCTTCAATCGCCGCGAAAGTCTCCGGTAACATCCGCACCCTCGCAGCCGCCACCGCTTGACGGGCTGTAGCCACCTTAGCTGAAACGTCCACCATTTGGGCTTCACCGCTATTATTAAGGTGAGTTAGCTGTGGGCGATCGGGCAATTTAGAAAAAGTTTGCGAAAGGTCTTGCATTATTTTGAAAATGGTGTTACTGTTAGATTCTGTGGGAAAAGAACTTAATCAATCTTAGATTAAATCTGGACTTAACAGGGGCTTGTAGCTTAGTTGGATAGAGTGCATGGCTACGAACCATGAGGTCGGGGGTTCGAATCCCTCCAAGCCCATCATCAAAAGTTATGAGTTTTGGATTCCAAATCAGGATTCAAAACTCATAACTTTTTTAATTTCTTCATTCAACCATTCAAAGCATAAACATCTTTGCCTCGACCGATCGCAAACCTGACCGAATGAGATAAATCTTTACTACACTGAGTAACAAAAATTACCAAAGCCAAACAAGCAAGTCCAGCCGCAAAACCAAACATATTTCTATAGCCAACTTGTTCAGCCACAAAACCTAAACTCGGCCCTGCGATCGCGATTCCCAAATCAAACCCGCCAATACAAAGCGAAAACAATCGGCCCCTTTCTTGAGGTTCGCACCTGTCAGACATCAGCGTTACCATCATCGGTAAAACAGTACCACCAGCACAACCTTCCACCAAAGCTGCAATTAAAAAAGCAGCGCTGTTGTTAGCAGAATACAACAAAAACATAGAAAAGCAGTAACAGATTAAACCACCAGAAATAAACAAGCCTCGTCCGTATTTATCGGAAGCCCTTCCCGTGACTAATCGCATACTAAAACTAGCAATGGCTGCCGTAGAGTAAAATAATCCCGGATTAAAACTAGCCTCAGTTTCTTGCACAAACAAAGGCATAAAAGTGCTTAAAGTTCCGAAAACTAAACCTACCAAAAATAAGACTAAAGCGGGAATCCGAACGCGGGGATTCCACAGCATTTGCCAATATTTTTTTTGGTCTTTATCCTCAGATAATAACTTTTGCTTTGCTAAATCTCCCCAACTAGGTTCCACAATTTGTCTGGTACAAAATAGAGCCATTGTAGCGAAAGATGCAGACATTAAAAACAAAGGAGTATACCCCACCCATGCTTGCAAAAATCCGCCCATCGCCGGGCCAACTGCCATCCCAATCGGACTGACTAAACTCATGTAACCAATTAATTCACCCCGCTTTCCTGGTGGCGACAAATCTATTACCAAAGCGCTGTAAGCTGTGGTAAAAGCGGCGATGCTAATGCCATGAAAAGCCCGGATCAATAACAGTAAAGGAATAGATTTAGCAAATAAGTAGCAGAGAGGTGCAATCGCAGCTACCAAAGTACCTAAAAGCAAAACTTGTTTTCGACCCTTGCTATCAGCCATTTTACCTAATTGCGGTCTCGAAAACAAAAGCCCGATCGCAAATGCACCCATGACAAAGCCAATTTGCTGTTTTGTACCACCTACAAATTGGACATACAGTGGCAAAGTCGGCAGCAGTGAAGCCAAACTAGACCAGAATAGCAAACCTGTTGCGAACAAAGTCAGCAAGTTGCGTTTGGGTTGGGGTTCGATATCCCTAAAAATATTCAAGATGCTAATTCCGTGAAATCAATATTCCAAGTCCACTCAAGCTAAGGTCGAGTGTATCTATAGCTGGTAAAAGTATAGTCATTTATAGGCATGGGAGGCTTCAAGTCCCTCCCTCTTCACTTTTACTTTGAGCGGATTAACCCTTCTTAAGCTGAACTACACAGCTCCCTATCCCATCGCTGAAGGCATTTGGGATTGCTTTTCTGAGGATGTTGTACGAAGCGTTGATATCAGAATTGATTAACTGACCAGTCGATGTTTTGTACAAACCTCGCTGAATACGCTTCCCTGTAAACATTGGCTCTTTTTCTGTTTTCCCGTAGACAGGGATTGAGTCTAAACCCAAAAAACTTGCCCGCGATGTAAAGGATTCTTCCTGCACAATTACTGTGATTCCCACCAACCCAGCTTTGTATTCCAACATCTCAATTAATCGAGAGTGAGGAATACTAACAAAGTTTTGATTGGTTTGCGAACCGAGAGCAATTTCAGTTTTCCACTGTGCATTCTTGCCAATTACTAGCGTCCCAATTTGTTTGGTATTTAAAATCGCAACAATCACACGACTAGCATGATGCAAGTAATTATCAACTTTCTGATTACGACAGCGAGTTAATCGCTGAATTCTGGGTGAGGTTTGACGATTCCCTTTCAATTGGGATTGTAATCGGGATTTGCGTTTGTTATAGAACTGGTTAATCGATTTTAATGGTCGCCCGTTAATCAACAAAGGGATAAATCCCGGCTGATTTGAAGTTAACGCCACTAAATTATCTAGTCCCAAATCAATACTAGCTACAGAGTTGGCATTGCCAAGGGTGGACTCCGGTTCACTTCGAATCGCGGTTCCTGAGCGTAGTCGAAGGGCAGTACAAGCATCATAAATCACCTCAATTACATAGGAATCACATTTCGGAACCACTCTAACTTGACAAATCTGGTTGGGATTGAGTTGGGTTTTAATTGAAAGCTCAGTGCCGGAAGGTTTAATGATTCCTTTTTTCAACTGTTTGCTGCTAATTGCTTGAATCGTGTAGACGAGAAGATTTCGCCCTTTAGTCTTATCTTTGTACTTTGGCAATTTTGGGCGACCCGTGAATTTTGAAGAATCAACTTTGTAAGCTTTAACGGCTTCAAAAAACGATTTCCAATTCTTGTCTAGCACCATCAAGATTTGCTGACTTACTTTAGCTGGCATTGCCTTATATGCTTCGTGAGACTTCATCAATCGGTTCATTTCGTTGTAGTTGACATAGCCCCACCCATAAATAAAACTCTGACGAATGACGTAATTGGCGGCATTGTAGAGGTTTTTGGACTTGAAAGCTAGTTCGTCAATTTGGGCGAAACGGTGTGACGTTGATTTAATGATGTGCCTCTCTGTTAGTTGCATTTGAGACTTGCGTTTTTTGGGTTATGCGTATTCCTGATTCAACACTCACAACAATATAATACCATTATTGTTTATAATTGCTTATAAACTCAATGAAGTTTTACAATACATTGTGTTACAAATTTTTAACATCTGCAACTAAAAAAGTTAATATTTGACTCACAGTCAACTCTCAACATTCTTACCAATCAACCTCGGTTCTTTCTGCCATCACCCGTTGATAAACCCACTCTGTTTCCATGGCCAACTTCGGCCAGCTAAATCGGCGTTCCAAGTCTGAGTAAGCATTATCAACTAACCACTGTCCATAACCCGGATTTTTCAACACCTCCAAAATCCCCCAGGCTAAAGAATCAGAATTATTTGCCTGAGTAACAACGCCGGTTTTCGTGTGTTGTACCACTTCGGGAAGTCCACCGGCATCAGAAACTACCACAGGTACTCTGGCTGCAAAACTTTCTAAAGCTACAATCCCAAAAGGTTCGTAAAGACTAGGAAAAACAGCACAGTCAGCCACCGTTTGAAATTTATCGAGGTCGTCTTCAAACATGAAGCCAGTAAAATAACATTTATTCCAAATTCCTAAGTTCCAAGCCAGATCTTTGAGATGGTCAGTATTGCCACCACCCACAATTATAATCTTGGTCTTTCCCCCCATTTCCCAAATTACTTTTGGTGCAGCACTCAAAAATACAGCTATGCCCTTTTCGTAGCTGATTCTGCCCACATAATAGACAATTTTTTCATCATCTGCTGCAAATTTTCGCCGAAAATCTCTGGCATCGAATTCGTGCAAGCGTGGCTTTTTTTCTGACCTAATTCCGTTATAAATTACTTCTATTTTGTTCCATGGGGTAGATAGTACCCGTTCGGCTTCTCGCCGCATATAATCGCTGCACACAATTACCCGCCAAGCATTGTAAGCGAGGCTATTTTCTTTGGCGTTGATGTAGCGCTGTCCGTCATTGTGGAGACCGTTGAAGCGTCCGTATTCGGTGGCGTGGATGGTGGCAATTAGGGGTACTTTAAAAGTATGCTTGAGGGCGATCGCGGCATCTCCCACTAGCCAATCGTGAGCGTGAATCAGATCGAAACGCCCTTCTTCTAGCATCAGTTTGCCACCTTGATGGCCCATGCTTTGGTTGAGGTTGGCTACCCAGTGGAAAAAGTCGCGGGCGTGTCCCACCACCACCCGATGTACCTGTATTCCTTCCACCACTTCATACATCGGCGCGTTGCCGAACTCTACAGTAATCAAGTGAATGGAGTGGCCCAGCTCCACCAATTCTGGATACAATTCGGATACGTGGCGGGCGATCCCACCTACGATTCTGGGAGGAAACTCCCACGCCAATACCAAAATTTTCATCTCTCTTCCCTCCACATACTTTACTTTATAGATCTTAATGTTTATGGTTGACTAATTTATTGTATAATTTTAAGCTTTGATTGGTTGGTCGATCGCCCTACCCATGACCTGAACAATCATCCTGGACTCAAAAACCTGGTTTTTTACGGAAATACTGCTTTTGAGCCTTTAATGCTCGTGAAAAACCAGGTTGATTTGGCATTTATGGGTCCAGGACTAAAAAACAGGTTGATGCCAGATTTTTGCCACAGACACAGCCATGGCGAGCACCAGTCCGTGCCTACTTTTTGTTCAAAATCGGCTCCAATTGGCCACGAAAAGTAGCCCAAGCCGTCACCGATGCAGAGTTAGAAGCAGCACCCTTTTGCATCAAAATCGTGCCGTCTTCAAAGCCAATAATGCCGTACTCTCCAGAGTTGGACATTCGATCGATTTGAGGAACGATCGCCTGCAACTGTCCCCGTTCCGCGCGAAATGCCGCCTGATACTGTTGTAACTGCCACATATCCGCGATCGCATATTCCATCTTCACTATCTCCCTGGCATCATTCCGCAATTCCAACATCGGAAACCTAAGAATTTCTCGACGGCTTGACAAAATCGGCACAATCGTGTTAGTGGCTGACACACTAGCATCCGCAGGAATTTGAGCCAACAGAGGGCGCACCTCAAAAACGTGTTGCCACTGTCTGAACAAAGGAACCTGCACCCAAGGAGCGATCGCATCGGGCAAAATAAACGAAAAAGTCCGATTTGGGTTAGAGGTGAAGGTGAAAAATAGTGACAAAGAGATACAAAACGCCCAAAATCGGCGAAATTTTGCAGAGGAAGGGAAAGGCAACACCGCAGAAGGAAAACGCAAGATGGTTTGTTCTCCCCTTCTAATTTTATCTTCTTCCTGTTGGCGACTAGCCCACCAGAGGATAGTCCCATAAAACAGCCCAGGCACCACAGTCATCGCATAGCGAATATTGATCGCCAATACCGACTCTCCTTTAGCTAAAAATAGCTTCAGCAGGGGGAATCCAGCGATCGTCCAAGAAGCGGGTGCGAAAGCAGGAACCAAAGCTAAGGGCAACCACTGACCAAGCAGGTATTTGATTTTACCAAAAAACGGCGTAAATAATTGTTCAACCAACCGCCAAGGATTGCTCACCATTCCCCAAATAATGTCAAGAGTCGAAGCTTCTTCTCCATCGGCATATTGACCGAAGCGTTCTATCATAAACCGCTGGGAAATATCAGCAGAAAATAAGGGCATAATCGCATTGGTCAACACAATCATGTAACCAAAACTCAGAAGGCAGACAGCCAAGCCAGTCCGGGGATAGCGCCGACTCAAAATCAGGTAAACTCCCACCCCAAATAACACCACACCCCCATCTTCCCGCACGGCCAAAATTAAAGTTGCCAAAATCCCAAACAGCGGCCACCAGCGCTTTTCCATCGCCAGTAGCAAGCTAAAAACATAAAGCGGAATTTGGCAAACATCGTGAAAATTGCCCAAAGTCGGGCCAATTACCGCATTAGCACAGTAATAGCTGACCACAATTGCAGCCGATAGCCGGCGCTCTAAATAGTGTCTGGCAAGAGCGTAGAGCACTAAACCAGCCGCCGTAATCAAAGTCACCTGCAACACCGTCAAAGTCACAGGAGAGGGAAACAGGGAGTAAATTGGCAGCCACAGCATCAGCGCCGGAGTGAAGTGCTGCCCTAACCGGTAGTAAAATACTTCAGGGAGCTGATTTTGGTGAACCACGTTAGTAGACAAAGCCGAAGAGAGAGAACTCTCAAACAAGCGACCGTGACTACCATTCCAAAACAGTTGATTAAAAATGCCTTGGTCGTAAGTGGCATAAAAGCTGTAGTAGCGGTGCAGCGTCAGTAATAAGCACAGCACAAAAAACCCCGCCGCCACCTTCATCACCTGATGCAGCGACGAATTTTGCTTGCCACTCAAAAATATCATCCATCCGCCCTCATCAAATTATCGGAGATTAGCATAAATCTAAAGGAGGTATTAAATTAAAGTAGAAGTGAAATAACTCGGCTCGGCAATGGTCAATTATTTTCACCCGATTAAAAAGATCCATAGCGTTCCTCCGACCATCGGCACAAGTGACACAGACTCTTCTCGTGAACAGTCTGCCACTTCCGAATCGGTGCTACAGCTTCTGCTGTTTGTAGACAAGCGTCCCTCTTCCAAGGAACAAACCAGACACATCCGCAAATCCCTAACAGATTTGAAGGCAGAGTGGGACTTTGAACTTCAAATCATCGACGTCGGGGAACAGCCTGATTTGGCGGAACACTTTAAAGTCCTAGCCACTCCTTCCCTGCTCAAAATCCATCCCACTCCGCGACAAACCCTCACCGGCAGTAATTTGAGCGCCCAATTGGAGCACTGGTGGCCCCGTTGGTTGTTGTCTGTAGAAGAATACACCGCTCAGCAACAGTCTCCAACATCTCCGCCTGACACTGGGGCAGAGCCAAAACCGATTTATTCGGTTGCTTGCGCCGTGGAACTGGTGCAACTTTCGGATGAAGTTTTTCGCCTCAAACAGGAAACAGAACACCTGCAAGAACAGTTGCAGTTGAAAGACCGCATTATTGCCATGCTCGCTCACGATCTCCGCAATCCTTTGACGGCTGCTTCTTTGGCTTTGGAAACTTTGGAGTCGCATCAGAAGGTGAAAAAGGGGGAAATATCACGTTTGACACCCACTCTGGCGACTCATTTGATGAAACAAGCTCGGCGGCAAATTCGGATTGTCGATCGCATGATTACAGATATCCTGCAAGCAGCTAGGGGTACCAACGCCCAACTGCACATGGCACCCAAAAAAATCGAACTGGGGAAAATTTGTCAAGATGTACTGCTTCAGTTTCAAGACAAATTTCAAGCTAAAAGTCTCAACTTGGAGACAGACATTCCTCCAGATTTGCCCTTGGTTTATGCCGATCCCGATCGCATCAAACAAGTGATAGCCAACCTCCTCGACAACGCCAGCAAGTATACCCCAGAGCAAGGAACTGTGACTATTTCCATGCTCCACCGCACTGCTTACAAAGTCCAAGTCAGCATTGGTAACAGCGGGCCGGGAATTCCTGAAGAAAATTGCGAAAGCATTTTTGAAGACAGCTTCCGCTTGCAGCGAGACAAATCACAAGACGGTTACGGCATTGGACTGTCTCTTTGTCAGGGCATCATCCGCGCCCACTACGGTCAAATTTGGGTAGATTCAGTCCCCGACAAAGGCAGTTGTTTTCACTTTACTTTGCCCGTTCAAAAATAAAAGTTAGTTAACAGTTATCAGTTATTAGTTTTCAGTTAACACCATAATTTTTACGGAGAACAGCAATAATTTGTTCGTTGGCTTTGGGGAAAGTAAATTGGTCAATCTCCTCTAGTGTCACCCAGCGAATTTCATCACATTCGAGGGTTTGCAGTTCACCGCTGAGGTAGCGGCAGTTGTGTACGCAAAGCGTCACTGTAAAATTAGTGTAGTCGTGTTCGATCGTCATCAAGCTCGCACCAACTGCGATGACGATCCCCAACTCCTCCATAATTTCCCGTTCAATACAAGCTTCCATGGTTTCCCCAGGCTCTATTTTACCACCGGGAAACTCCCAAAAACCGCCGTGTAGTCCTTGTGCGCGTCTTTTGTCAATCAAAATTTTTCCTTGTTCGTTCCAGATGACAGCAACGCCGATGACTTTGTGAGGTAAAGAAGAAAGAGACATATTAATTTAATGGTTAATGGTTATTTGTTATATCGTTTCCGGCTGCATCGGAATGATTTAACCGGACCTAGAACGCAGAGAACACAGAGGGAGATAAGAGAGATGAATACAGGACGATGTTACCGGATTTGATATTAGTTGTTATTTGTAAAAAATAACAAATAACAACTAACAATAGCCCCCCATCTGGTGATGGGGGGCTTGAGTCTTCGACTATTTAACTGTTAACAATTTAATCATCAGAACCGTGTATTTCACTAGCTTGCATAGACTTTTCAAAAGTCATTCGTTGTTCGGCATTCTTGAGAAAATAACCGCTAATCATCGCCGAAGCCAACAATCTACCCAAATGCTCGCGACTGGTAGTGACTGTAACCCCGAAGTGTTCCGAAGGTAAATTGCCCAATAGTCCGACAATATTTCGCTCCATTACTTGAAAAACTTCGTGAGAATTTGGCTTAGACAACTGAGAAACGGTGTCTGGAGCCATGGACTGCACGTATTGCCAAAGTAAATTAGAATTTTCTCCGTCTTCTTCAAAAAATTCTGGGGATTTGTTAGATGAATTACTCACGAGAACCTCCGTTTCAGAGACAGTTGTTGATTTTACAGACAGCCCGGTTAATTTCAATAACCTTATTTACTGGCTGCTTATCTTTCTTACCAAGTAATTACTAATGTAGCAGGACGGTGATCATAACGAAGTGGGTACAACCGAATTCAAGGAGACGGTTTTTACGATGTTAGATTGGGGATGGCGAAAGTCTAAGCCGATCGCCAGTCCCCAATCTACCTAGCTGGCTAGATAATCGTTGATATCTTGCTTTCGTTTGCGGAGTTTAGTCAAAGCTTCTCGTTCTATTTGCCGCACTCGTTCCCGGCTGATGTTAAGCCGATCGCCTATTTTTGCCAAGGTGAGAGTTTGCCCATCTTCCAAACCAAACCGCAAGGCCAGCACTTGCCGCTGTTGGGGAGTCAATTCTGCCATCAGATGATCCAAATCCGTCCGCAGGGAAGATTGCAGAGCAAAATCTTCCGGGGAAGTACCAGTATCTTCCAACAAATCGCCCAACTCAGTATCTTGATTGTCTCCCACGCGCAAGTCAAGGGAAAGTGGTAAACGGGCGCGATCGAGATATTCGCGAATTTGTTTGGGAGTTAAATCTAACTCCTGGGACAACTCCGCAGCAGTGGCAGCCCGGCCTAGCTGTTGAGCAAGTTGGCGTTGGGCTTTTTTAATTTTGTTGAGCTTTTCGGTGATGTGGATTGGTAAGCGGATGGTGCGGCCTTTTTCGGCGATCGCCCGCGTAATCGCTTGACGAATCCACCAATAGGCATAAGTAGAAAATCTATAACCCTTAGTCGGGTCAAATTTTTCAACTCCTCGCTGCATTCCAATAGTGCCTTCCTGAATTAGATCGAGTAAGTCTACGTTGCGCTTGATATATTTCTTAGCAACAGACACCACCAGCCGCAGATTGGCTTCCACCATTTGCCGCTTGGCTCTTTCCCCGTGCTCGATTGTCCGCTGCAACTGTGCCTCAGACAGCCCAACTGCCTGTGCCCATTCGGCCGTCGTTGGGTCGCGGCCTAACTCTTCGGCGAGAATATATTTCTCCTGATTCAGTGCAGTCGATCGCTGTACCTGTTTCCCATAGAGTATTTCTTGCTCATGGGTCAACAGGGGAACGCGGCCAATTTCTCGCAAGTAAGCGCGAACAGAATCTGTATCTGAGGACTTAAGAGTTTTCATGAGCTTTTCCCGCTGAGGATCAGTGCCTCTAAGGGTTTGCTGTGCGGCAAACCCCTAGTTTCTTCTGGTACGGAAAGCGGGCGGGGACTTGCGCTTTCCTTGGACTTAAACAGGCTTCGTTTTATGGTAGCTAGCTGCTACTCCCTGCCGCCCCCGTCTCAGGTTGGGTTTTGCTTGGGGGGTTAACAATGCTACTTATGTTAAGAATCTTAACATTTCTGAGAGTGGTTGGCTATATTTCTTTACATTTATTTTCTCTGAGCATGAGTTGCAATGCTAGGAGAGTATCGGCTTTCCTAGCTGAAAAATTGCATCAAAGTGTACAAAATGGCAGAATTTTTGGACTGAGGAGAGTTGACGGTTGAGAGTGGACTGTTGACTAATAACTTCTTTGTCTTTGAGCTTCGTACAAAATCAGGGCACTAGCGATCGACACATTCAAGGATTCTACGCCCCGACTCAAAGGAATTTGGATTTGTCGATCGGCCAAATTCCTCAATTGGCCCGACAAACCAGAGCCTTCATTGCCCAAAACGATCAGAGTCGGCAACCGCAAATCTACTTCCCAATAAGTTAAAGTCGCATCAGGGACTGTGGCTAAAATTTGCATCCCTCGATTTTTCGATCGAGAAACGGACGCCATTAAATCGGGAGTAACTGTCATGGGTAGCTTAAACCAGGCTCCTGCGGAAGCTCGCAGCACCTTGGGATGATCCAGATCCGCACTATCTGCACTCAGTAACAAACCGTCAGCGTTAGCAGCCGCAGCCGTGCGGACGATCGCCCCCAAGTTACCAGGATCTTGAATGGTTTCTAAAGCTATCCCCAAAGTGGAGAATTCTGCTGGTGGAGTAGCGGTGCGACGTGCGGTGGCGACTATACCATCGGGTTGGACTGTAGTGGCGATCGACTCCAACACCTTCCTATTGACTAATTCTGTGCGATCGGCCAAACTACAAGCCAGCTCCCACAATTTCCCATGTTGCTCAACCCACTCAGGAGTGCTGCAAACCGTAGCCAGGGGGTAATTCACCCCACAAGCTTCCTCCAGCAGATGAGTCCCTTCCAGTAAAAATAATTGTTGTTCCCTGCGTCCCTTCGAGCTATGGAGCTTGCGGATTTCCTTGACTAGGGGATTTTGAATACTTGTCAGCATTGTTTAATTTAGCAGAGTGGATGGGGTTATTGCCTGCCTCGGCATCACCCCAAACTACTGCCTGCCTTGAGAATGCGGAACCCGGGACTTGAACCCGGAAGGCTTGCACCACATGAACCTGAATCATGCGCGTCTACCAATTCCGCCAGTTCCGCATCAACCACGATTTACTAATTTATGGTATATGCGTCACTTTGTCAAGTGTTTAGAGGAAAATTCTTTTTTGGTGTCTAGAAGGATTGCGATATAGCCCTTAATAGCACTACATCTCAACGTCGATTACTTGAAAAGCTTGTTTAATCCCCTGAGCTAAAGCAAATTTTTGTTGTTGGCTATAGAGTTCAAAACTTGTCCGATAAGCCGATCGCATCTCCCGCAAATTCTCAATTTGACCTTTTCTATCTTTAAGATTGAACAAAACCCAAGCTAAATTATGATGAGCCTCAGCATAATCCGGTTGTAGCTGAACCGCTTTTTCCAAATAGGACTGCGCTGGCCGCCACTGTCCCTGCCGCCCCAACAATGTACCTAAACGAAATTGGATAAAAGCATGGGGTGGAAATTTCTGATTGTAAGCTTCATAAGCTTGGATAGCACCAGGAATATTTTGGACTTGTTCGCGAGCAATGCCTAAATTTTTCAATACCCAAGCAGCGGCTTGTGGATAGCGCGCCGCTTTTTCAAAATTAGGAATAGCATCAGTCCATAGCCCCTGCAAAGCTTGTTTCCAGCCTATAAAACCCCAGGCAAAACTGCTGTCAGGAACCTGAGTAATAAACTCTTGGGTGCGTCGCTCTATATCTCGCGCTTGTTGAGTAATTACTGCTCTATCTAAGGCGATAATTAGACAAGGATATGCCCAGCGTAGCAATTCGCGATCGCCCTGAGAATTAGACTGCAATTACCAGCTCAGTTAAAGGGCTTATATAGGGGCACAATTTTCTAGGGCGAGTGATAGTGTCTGAGTGTCTATCGCCCTTCAACAGATGCATCCGAATCACTTTCTGACTTTTCCAGAGGAAGGCTAGAGGTAGGAGTTGAGTTAAATATAGGGTTTATCGGTTGCGACCGCGCCCGACGAGATGAAGATGAAGTAGGCTTTGAAATACTGGGAGAGTCTGAAGAAAAAGGCTGACTCTCGATATTTTTTTGATTTTGAATAAATATGTCAGAAATTTGCGGTTTCTCGAAGCTAGGGGTATCGATTACATCCCGATCGATATCTACAGAAGCCCTATTTTGCTCCGGCGACTTAAAAATCTCAGGATTAGGTCGATCGCCCCTACGTATTTTAGGTTGTCGCATATCTGAAGGCTGGCTCGAGAGCACTTCCTCTTCGGATTCAGGATATGTTGGGGGTATTGTAATATCAGCGGATGGCAAAGGAGAGGTTAATGGCTGCGATACAACCATAATCGGCTCAGAATCAAAAGATTGAGTTAGTTGACCCGCTACAAAATTTGACCAATCTTCCGGTTCCCAAACAATATTCGGAATGGGCAAAATTTGACTGTTCGGCAAAGAGAGAATATGGGCAGTTAAAGCGATGCGTCGCTTCAAAGATGCTGAAACCAGAAAAATACTGCCATCGATAAAGGTATCTTTAGGAAGTTTTTCTATATGAATCCGAATCTCATTAAGTCCTGGAGTAAGATTGCGCGGTTCAATTTCTATTCCCGATACATCTGACACGATTTTACAAGCAACTGGAACTATAATTCGCAGGAGTAAATCGTGTTCGCTGCCGTGAGCAAGTTGCCCGATATGCAGTGGGTTTGGATACTTCCACTCGCCTTCTTCTGCTGGTAATCCCATGACTGTTCCTCGCACTTCAACATCATCAAACTGTAAGTTTTCTCCTGATTTAACCAGAATGGCACAATTCTCTTCAGGATTACTACTGCCTTCTTCTCCTGTAACTTCAATTCTCAGATTTCTCAGGCTAACTCCATCGGACTGAATTGATACCACAGGCCCTTTAAGCACCCAAATAGTTGCGCCCTGTCCGTCTAAAATAATCGAACGGTTAATAACAAGCGGTCCTTCGCATTCAAAACCGCGAGGTCGCAACGTCAGCGTTGCGTTATCGGGTTGGGAATCAATTTCTTGCTGGAGGCTAGTAACTTTTATTTTTTGTGCTGTCAGCGTTGCGTTATCTAATTGAGAATCAAGTTGTTGCTGAGGGTTAGTAACTTGTTTTGTTGGCGCAGGAACTTCTGAATTCAATTTTGGGACTTCTTCCTCATTTTTATGTTCCCGCGTGTTGCCAAAAAAATCTTTTACTTTGTCGATAATTTTAAACATTAATTTATATCCTGTTTGGGTGAAGTTTTTGAGAAATTTATAGCAGCCTGCAAGTACGCTGGTGAATACTGCGAACAATCCTGTAGGAGCAACTACCTGAGTATCATCTACAATACTAATATCTTTGGGCGATCGCTCTTGTATCGCCTGATTCGTTATGTCACTCTCCACAGCCGATGGAGATGAAGTCTTGGATTGACTGCTCATGCTGACACTGCAAATTTCTTGCCAACTTAGAAGGCGTTCTGCTGGATTATGAAAAATGACAGGCAACCAAGTTGCACTAGGACATTGGTACTTTAAAAACGATAACTTTTCCCGTGCCACTCTTACTGCTAGATAGAGAGATTTTCCCTCACGGGCGTATGCCTCAAGAAAATACTGTAAAAATTTATGAGCAACATAATCTGGTACAGGCTCCCGCATTACAATTACTTGTGGAATGTGCCAATCAGCCAGTTGTCTTCCTATTCCCAAGCCGTCACAAGAGTTGAAAATTGCTAGTTGTAATCCTCGCCGAACTACCTTTTGAAAAGCGTACTTTAAATCTCGAATTTCTATATTTTCTTCCTCATTAATCACCAGCCAACTTTTTGAGCCGTCGGCTAGACTAGAACTGTGACCTGAATAAAAGATGATATCCAGTTGTTCTTGCCAAAGGAGATTGCCTAAATCCTCGAATTTTGGCTGATTCAACCGCATCATGTCGGCATCGGGGAAATGTGCTTTCAGAATTTCCCAATCAGCATCAGTATTGATTTGTGAAAAATTCTTATTTGAAGGCTCTCCAAAAATAACTAGAATCCTTACTTGCTCTTTAATAGTTGTTTTTGCTATTCTTGATATGGGGTTATATTCTGGTAAACACAAAGCCACTTCTGACTGATGATATTGTTCCCAAAAATCCCAAAGATGCCAGGGCAAACGCTGTAATCTAATATCGTCAGTTTCAACAATAAACCGAACTTCTTCATCTGTTTTTAATACTTGTTTTAGTTTTTCCCTGATGGAGCTAAACTCCCAAGATTTTAGCCATTTATTGATGCTGCCTCCCAACTGTTCGCTAGCTGTGGCGTTCTGTTTGTTAAGCTCTTGAGGATTAGTTGGTTGTCCCTCTTTAGCCCCAAGTCTTACTCCAAAAGGATCTACTATCCGCCGATAAGTTGACTGCCAACAGGTGTAATGCGCGACAATATCTGGAGCCGGGGGTAATTGACCCCTGGGTTCAGTAAAAGGATGAAAACCATCTTCTCCAATTTGTAGAGAGACTGGAAAACCGCGTTCAAAATCACCATTTCCTATTTTGAGAACAACCACTTTTACCATTGACAGTCACCTTACGTTTTTTACGCGATCGCAAGTATATTTTTTAACAGAGATTAGCATAGATTAGCAGTAGTGAATCCCGTGCCTCTAAAAAAACTCAACACCATTCAGCTAGACAAATTAATCATCTGTACCTCGACCATCCTCCCGTGAGGCTCTTGAGAAAGTTTGAATGTAACTCCATCTTTTAACTCAATAGCTTGCCCGGGCTGTCCTGACTGAGAACTCGGTGCAACTTTATTACCGCCTGGAGAAGTTAGCGAAGTAAGATTTTGGTTGATCAGCAGCCATTGTCCATTAAACAATACAAAATAAGCTTGAGTAGTTTTATCAGCTTCTTCACCCGGAAATACATTATCAAAGGCGTGCCATTTATACAGGAATAAATTGTTGTATACAACCAATTGCTTATCCAGAGTCCACTGACCGGGGCGACGTTCTGAACGCAGCCTCAGAATCGGTATTGTACCCTTGGGTTTAGCTCCACAGAAGGGACATTGTACATTATTAGTGTCATGTAAAATGAACCAATGACTGGGACAATAATTGTTGTGACAGGGGATAAGTAAATCCCAAGTTTTGACGAGAGCGCGCTCCCATTCTTGTGCTATGGGGCGGTCGTTAGGTGAGTGTAAGCTTTTAACAAATGCCCTCTGAAATAGATTGCTTAGGTCTGGTCCGAGCGTCGTATATGGTATTTTTAAATCTAAAGGTCGATTAGAGAAGTCAATAGGATGTTCGACAAAAAGAGCCATCGACCCCATTTCCAGACACTCCTGTTCTTCAGCAGATTTTGCTGGATGGATTTTAGGCCCTTCAAGGGGATGCCTGCCCAGTAAATATTGATAGATGAGAACTGCTAAGGCGTGTTGGTCTGTAGCGGCAGATGGATTCTGTCGGTGCGGATTATCGAGGGGTAAATGAATTGTCGCCAGCACTTCTGGTGCGATGTATCCCCTGGTTCCCAAAACATCTGGGGGGTACAATCCTGGCACCACTAATGAGTCGATATCAATAACAACACATTGTCCGGATGTGGGATCGATCAAGACATTTTTATTCGATAAGTCGGAATGAGCTAGACCGGCTTTGTGCATCCACCCAATTGCACGGGCTAAACGAATGCAAATTTGAAAATAATTAATCCATCTGCCACGTTCGGATTCCGGCAACATAGGACGGAGTTTTGGTCTGACAAACCAGGTACTTTCCTTCTCCTTACCTGCAAATGAGCCGGTTGCAAAAAAGAAGTTTCCTGGATAAGTAGGTGTGATGATTCCTAATTGAGGTTTAACTACAATACCCGTCGGCCAGCAGAATAACTGCTTAAAATAGTCGCCAGTTTTACCGATTGTGGGATTGTAGCCCTTCAAAATTTTTTCTAATCGTTCCCGTCGATTAGCATCGAAGCTTGCATTCGCATCTTTGTAGAAGCAAATGACCGATGATTTGTCAGTGGTAAAGTAAACTTGCTTCATGCCACCTTCCCCAATTACTTGCGGGAGATAGTCAACAGTGCTGCCATCGGCGAGAGTTGCTGTCAGTGTATTCATTAAACTTCCTCCCGATAAAGGACAACTAGGGTGCGATCGTCAAATGAACCTCTCCGATAATAGGAATCAAGCCAAAGTTGTAATTTTTCTTCCGGCTGCATAGAATCGGCTTCATTGCACATTCCTTCTCCCAGATAAGCGCCAGCCCACAACAGGGCAGGAGAAGCTATAAACTCTAACATTGGGCGCTCAAGTTCTTGTGCGTAACGCTCAACATAGCTGATGCGTACTTGTTTAGTATCATCTTTGGTAATTACTTCTTCCGGTATCAGAAACTTGGGTTTAGCTTCTTTTACACCATCGCTATCAAGCAGTTTTGTCTGTTCTAACTGTTTCTTAATCTCGCTATCTTCTGGTTTTTTAATTTCAATCACCTGATTGAGAATCAGATCGCCATACAGTTGCAACATTCCTGGGTCATTAGGAAAGTAATCGTCCGCCACGCCATCTGTCATCACCATTAAAGCTTTTATAGGGCTAAAGAATGGAAATGTCTTTCGCATAAGATTGTGTTTCTCTAGTTTTTTCTGAGACGTTATAAACTCAGTCTGACCACTGTATTCTCCCCTATCTGGCTGACCTAACAAATTAAGGACAGTATCTTGATTCACAGCAGCTATCATGCCATCACCAACCTGACAAGTAAGAACAAAACTATAGTCAGCTTCTTTGTATTTGACAGTTGTGTGTACGGTGAGTAGCAGAGTTGCCGAAAAATCGTTAATATCGACTCTCCTACCCAAAGCCTCCAAGTAATCTGCCAATTTGTAACATTCATCTGCCTTTTCTTTTATAGCATTGTAAGCTACTTTCATAGCTTCGTGTAACGCCTTTTGAACCTGCTCTAAATCCGATTCAGAAAAGGCACCTGTGAGTTCGTCACGTTTAAAACTATCTACAGACCAAATCTCTCGATCGTTTATCTTACAATCCTTGAGAAAGTCTGCCAAATAATTGACTGCTGCTTGGCAAGACACCTTAGCTCCAACACGAGAAAACTTTTTGGAACCTGCACCATCCGATACCGCAATAATTGTCCAATTATTGCTCACAGCAAACTCGAACCAATCATCACAGTTAGTTCCATTATGTTTGTGTGATTTTCCACGCACTCTTGCGCCGATTAGCTTCATCCCATCTGGGGGTTTATCAGAGTTGTTACAATCATATTCAGAATGCGGCTCAAGCTTATCTGACACCGACTGATACTTCCACAGAGAGGGAGGTAGAAGTATATCTCTTTGGCTAACCTCTTGATTCACAGACTCAGTATTCCTATTGCCTTCATCGCTAACTGATGTAGGCTTAGCTTCTCGCTGTTGCTGATTGTCAGTCACAATTTCATCGTTTCTTTCTTGAGTTCCCGAACCCGTAGGAGCAGCCAAATCTGAATCAGAGGAGATTTCAGACGATAAAAGCTCCTTTATCAACTCCCGGATAAGTTGACGAAACTTATCTTGTTGACGAGGTTCAATACTAGACCCAACCCTCACAAAACGCTGCCACAATTCTTCAAAAAATTTAATGTTTTCGCGTTGTTTTTCACATATTTCATCAATCGAATTTATATTCAACCGCTCTGCCAACATTTGAGAAAAAATTTTTCCCAAATGTTGGCAGAGAGTCCTCATAACATCTTGATGAGTTTGTTCGCGGGCAAAATCTTTCCATTTTTGTTTATAATCATCAAGATCGTGTTCAACATAAAGTTTCCAAGAAATAGCTTTTGCCAATTCTTCCAAGTCTCTTTCATTGTTCATGATTTTTCCTATTGTTTCGATTGAGAGTGTTTCTGAAAAAAATCTAAACATTGCTAAACAATCAACTGGTAGATTGGGGATAGCAATGATCTAGTAACTGCTCAAAAATTAGCGTGTATTATAGCTCCTTTAAATACAATCTTAAGAAAAGAAATATTTGAGCTAAACCACACTAATTTTTGAGCGGACATCCCTTAAGGAATAATGGTAATCTGAGGTGGTGGCGGTGGCAGATTAATTGGTTGATTGTCTGCCATAACCTGAGCTACACTCTGCGATGTCTGTTTAATTGACTGCGTTACCCACTTGAAAAATGCCTTCAGATCGTCTGGCTGAAGACTCTTGAGTTTGACAACAATCTCTGTTACCTGCTTCAGCATAAATTCGTCTGCACCGTCACCAGCAGCACAAGCAATAATGTTAGCGGGTGCTGGTTTTTTATTCTTTAGATCTGCTGCCGCTTGCTGCCAATTGTCGGTAGGCTGGCCGTCAGTCATTAAAAATACTAAAGGCTTCCAATCACCTTTCTGGGTTTCGCCTGCTTTCAGAACTTCTTTGTCAATGCACTGCGCTAAGAGTTTGAGTGCTGCTCCCAAAGAAGTACCTCCGCCAGCGGAAAGATTAGGCGGTTGAAATGCACCAAGTTCTGTGAGCGGAGATACCTGTTTAGGCGTACTTTCAAAGGTGATTATTGAGAGGTAGGCTGTCTCTATGGCTTGAGGATCGCTTTTCAACTCTGCTAAGAGTGCTTTGACTCCTTGATTTACCATTTGAATTGGCTCGCCCGACATTGAGCCAGAGGTATCTAGTACGAGATAAACAGGTAAACGACGGGATGACATAGTTTTTCTCCTGAAAGAAATGGACAAATCTGTTGATGATTTAAACATTGATAGTGGTAGTGACAGATTGATTGATTGGTTTTCTGTCCTCACCCAATCCACACTTCGGGACATATCTACAGTCTGGAATATTTGGTTATTAATTGACTGAGATACCCACTCGAAGAATCTTTTTAGGTCATCTGGTTGTAGGGTTTTGAGTTTGACAACGATTTCGGTAATCTGTTTGAGCATAAACTCGTCTGCACCATCGCCAAGCGCACAGGCAATAATACTACATAGCTTTTTTTGCTTAAGTTCGGCTGCCGCTTGCTGCCAACTATCGGTAGGCTGCTGACTGATAAAGAGGAACATTAATGGTTTCCAGTCACCTTTCGATGTAGCAGTTGGCTTTTGAACTTCCCGATCGATGCACTCTGCTAAAAGTCTCAGTGCGGCACCTAGAACAACGCCTCCACCTGCTACAAGGTTAGGTTGCTGAAATGCACAAAGTTCTGTGAGCGGAGACACCTGTTGAGCGCAATCACCAAAGGTGATTACTGAAAGGTAGGCTGTCTCTATTGCTTGAGGATCGCTTTTCAACTCTGCTAAGAGTGCTTTGACTACTTGGTTAACCATTTGAATTGGCTCGCCCGACATTGACCCAGAGGTATCCAATACGAGATAAACGGGTAAACGACGGGATGACATAGTTTTTCTCCTGAAAGAAATGGACAAATTTGTTGATGATTCTAAGGGTTTTAACTGTGCCAAGGAAGGCGACCGATTAACCCTAATATTAACCGTGCGGTCAGCCAAATACACTTTTGACTTCAACAGAAGTTTTGAGTAACGTAAATTTCATTTCGCTCTAAAGATATTGCTACACCGATTCCCTCCTTGTCATAAGTTGCTGTGAGTATGTTCTTCCGGTGTCCGGGGCTGGACATCCACCCGCTAACTGTAGACTGAGCGATTTCACTTTGAATCATCCAGTCATAGGAAGGCACGCCATTGTAGTAGGTGATTGACTTGTAAAGATGGCTTTTAAAGATGTTCTCAGCCAACCCTTCAGTATAGTAACTGCCATAATTCTTACGACAATTATAACCTGCGATCGCTCCTCTGTTTGTAGGAGTTTTACCTTCGGGACTTTCATGGCTGAAAAATTTTCTTTGGGCCATATCTTTGCTATGCTCCCTTGCTATTTCAGACAATTTTGCATCAAAGGATAATTTTGCTAATCCATACTTTTGCCTCTGTTGATTAATTACTTGATGAATTTCGTATTCTGTACCGGATATAGATAGTATGACTCGATCGTCTTGTTTCACTTTATTACCTCGCTAGCGTAAATATTTGTATTTTTTTGGAAATAAATTTTATATTATGTAAAATAACATTACATCTATTTTTACTTACTAGATTTGATTTCAATTGTTAAATTACCTATTTGCAACTTGTTGCCATTTTTTAAAGTTTGTTGTTGCCCATTCAGTTTGTTTTCAAACTCTATCTTGCCTCGTTTCAAACAGATTGTGGCATAGATGGATGGAAAGTTCTGCTCTTTGGGTAAGTAGATATCTGCTCGATCTGAACTGCCGAGTATAATAGGCTGCCCTCCCAATCCAATAATACTTTTTTCTTTTGGCCCCCAATGGACAACCAGCGACGCTTCTCGAACTAACTCGAAGAAGGCAATCATTAAACCGATAAAAAATCCTAAGATGGTGGCACCAAGCAGTCGAGCGACAAACGCGCCATATGCTGCTACTGCCAACCAAAAACTAATAGCGCCAAGAATACCGCCCAAACTACCGCCTAAGAGTGCTTTAGCTGGGTTGAGATTCGGCACGAAGAAAGCCAATCCCAAGCCTAGCAATGCACCTAAAATAGTCCAAGATATAATGATTCTGCTGGTTTCTCCAGGGGCTAAAATTAATAAATTAGGCGCGACCGCGTAAAGCAACTGGCCGCCAGAACCTGCTACAAAACCAACAGCCAAGCAGCCTATAAAGCCAATAGTTCCTTGTCGGATAAATTTTAAAAGACGGCTCCGCAAGTAAAGATTTTGACTGATGATGAGGGCTAATCCAGTCCCCAAGGATAACAGGGCTGTCCATACGCCGATACGCCGCACGGAGTCTTCTTGAGAAGGCTTTTTGCTAGGATCGATAGGAGCAACACCAGTGACAACATCGCCGTAAATTGCTGCCTCAGCTTTCTGAAAAGCTTGTTCAAAGCTGCCAACGCTAGTTGAGAAAACTAAAGAAGAATTATCGGCTATTTGAGAGAGCAAATTTATGTCAGCATCGCCAGTAGCTACGGCTACAATGCGTATGCCTTCGCTTTTCGCTGATTGTCCGGCATCTAAGGTTAATTTGCGCTCGTCAGGTTGACCGTCAGTAAATAAAAGAATGGTGCGATCGATTCCAGCACTACTAGAAGGAAGTTGTTGGGAAGCAGCCTGCAACCCAAGATCCATTCTTGTCCCTCCATTAGTTGTCAACTGATTAATCGGTTGTTCAAGTTCTGTTAGATTGCTTGTTAGCGCCGTTACCACATAAGCCTTATCTCCAAATCCTACCACAGCAATACTGTCTTGCGACAAGTTAGACAAATTAGAAGAATTGCGGCGTTGAATGAACTGCATAGCCGCTGATTTTACTTCTTGTAATTTTGCACCGTTCATGCTGCTAGAAGTATCGATGAGTAAGGACACTGCATTAGATGGTGGCGACGGTGGAGGTGGAGGTTGGGTAGCAGCGAGCCATACTTCTCCTAAAATAGCACCAATTAAGCATCCAATCGATGCTAACAAGCCAAATAACAAAGGCTTGGGGGCAATATTCCAAAAGCGATTAAATAGACCAACCATCTGAAAACTCCGTTTGTTGATTGGGCAAGGTTGTAAATTGCTCAGTACAGGCAACACTGTTTTATGCTAAAAAATATTAAGTTTTTTTAGCTCGAACTTCAATAGATAAATTGCCCATCTGAACTTTGTTTCCATCTGCCAAAGGGCGGTGGCTGCCTGATGTCTTATCCTCCAATACGATCTGACCTTGTATTAAGGCTATAGTTGCCGCAACAGGGGGGAAGCCTAGAGACTTTTTCAAATATATTTGACATTCAGAAGAACTGCCTATAAGGATAGGTTGCTGTCCTAAAAGAATAATTGATTCTTCCTTGGGTGCCCAATGGACTACCAGCCACGCTTCTTTGACTAAGGTTTCTGCAACAGCCAACATAGCTCCTAAAAGCATTCCTTTTAAAGAATCGCCGATCGCTACGCTAATAATAGCTTGTACGCCGAAACCCGAGGTCAATAAAATCATCAAAGTTGCGCCGATTATCCCTGATGTACCCCCTGCAATTAAGGCGATTTTTTGGGGTAAGTTGGGAATGATAGGAGCAATAAAATATCCCATCATTAATCCCTCGAATCCCCAAGCTATAGTGGTAGCAAAGTTGGATTGACCTAGAATGATTTTGCAAGTAACAAGGGCTATCCCTCCAGCAAATCCCGCTCCGGCACATCGCAATGTTGATTTGGCTATATCTTTGTATCCGGCGTTAATTCTTCTGAGATACCAGTTTTGTGAAAGTGCCAAAGCCAGTCCTATGCCAATCCCGATGATCGCATCCCATATTCCTACACCCATAAAAGTTGGGATTAGGCCACGCGGATTATGTCCGATGGGATATCCTAAGAGGGAACCTATAAAAGCACCAACGCCCCCCCAGATAATAAATATAGCAATTTTATTCCAGACTTTCATTGAATTAAACCCTAATTTACGAAATATTTACACTCGGTTTTTATGGAACTACTTGTCAATACTAAAATAAATTACAGCGCGTCGATTTAAGGCTCTTCCCGTTTCTGTATTGTTGTTGGCCACTGGTATTGTTTCCCCCCTCGCCTTCAGGTAAATTTGAGATTGATTATTCAAACCCATTGTTTCTAATATTTTAACTACTGCCACTGCTCTGTCTTGAGAAAGATTGACGTTGTAATCTTTTTCCCCTAAATCATCGGTGTGTCCTTCGACTGTGATTGTCCCTGTTTTTCCCTGAATTTTTGACCAGAATGAACTGATCTGAGAAGTTTGCTGCGGAGTAATTTCGGTATCATCATAAGGAAAGTAGATAATAATTTTTTCTGCCCTAGCTTGAGTAGGGCTTATAGTATTACTTTGGGCTGGTTGGGGCTTTGATGTCGAGCTTGTTTTCTCCTTTTGAACGGGCTGAGTTGGTGTTGGAGATACTGGGGGTGCAGAAACTACAGCAGCAGGAACAGAAACAGTTGCTTGATTTGAGATTGGCTTTCTAGCGATCGCAACATAAGTAGCTATACCTCCAACAATAATGATGATGCCGGCTACTGCCAAACCGATCAATTTAAAACCGCGATTCGGCGGTGCGATCGGTGTAATGTTAGTAGTAGTCGGCGGATCTGCCATCACATACATATCTTCCTGCTCGTCCATAATTACCTCTCTTTATCCTTGGGGAAAAATGACTGTTTGACGAATTTTTTGACCGTAAACTTCCAGTTCAAACCACTGGCAAGTAGAAGGGAGAGAAACAGATACTTTGGCGGGCAGCCCATCTGTATATTTTTTGACGGCATTTCCATCTGAATCGTAAATAATTCCTGTCGGTGCTACGATCTGATTTTCATCAACTACCTCGGCAAAGATTTGTACTAATCCTTGCATTTCGCTAGCTATTTTATAATCCCAAATATCAACATTACTTCCGGTATCGAGATCGTCTAACTCTTCCAATTGGTGAGCGTCAATTCCATCCCCGATGCCAATGAGAACGCATTTAACATAATTCCGCTTCCCAAATGCTATCTCTTTGGCAAGCTGCACTGTATATTTTTTGACATCATCTAAATCATCTATTCGACCGTCAGTAATGAAAATATACATACCTCGCTTGGCATTTACAAAGCGATCGACAAAGTATTTAACTGCTGGCATGAGTCTTGTGATCGTTCCCAAACAAACACTGGCCGGACCACTCACATCTAAGGTGTGGCATTGGGTTTCGGTAAAATCTCCTAAAAATTCGATTTCTGTTCCTTTACCGCAAGCCCAATAAATGACTGTGGTTCCCCCATCTGCATCTAAATTACTTGCTAAGTAAGCCATAAAATTTCGAGCAAGGGGTTGAACAATATTAGTAGTAGGTTTGAAATACCCTTGCTTAATAGCATCTTCATAGCCTGCTTTTTGAAATGATTTGACGCGGTTTCCGTCTTCAACACGAGATTCAACCCATCCTTTTTTTTCGTAATCTTCCATCACATCTGGAGGGACTTTTCCTTCTAACCTTCGCCCATAAGAGCTTTTCATAGATGCACTGGCATCTAAAGCTACACCTGTTTTCCAGCCTTCAGCAACAGCACCTTGAGGTTCCATTAGGATGGTAAATACTATCTGAAGTTCCTGACCAGTATTCCAAACGTTTACCTCACCAAATTCTTTGGCAACAATACTGCTAGGTAACTGCTGGCTTCGAGGTTTGTTAAATGACCCGTGTTTTTGGCTTTGTGCAGTCATGTTTATCACCCATTGCTGTAAAAATAGTTAGAGTTTTGATATTGCTTCAGAAATATCTTGAGTTACACTTCCGCCTGGAAACTCTAAAGTAAATGAAGTTGAGCTATTTGGCAGAGTAAATCGGAGCAAGGCAGGTACTCCATCGGCATATTCTTTACAAACTTTTCCAGCTTGATTTAAGATGCGACCTGACCCAATTACAATCATGTCTTCTGACACAAGTTCTTTAAATACCTGTTCCAGTTTATTCATATCGCTGGCTAACTGGTGATCCCAAAGATCGATATCTTGCCCAAAGCTATCCTTGATGCCACTATCTTCAAACATATTGTCAAGCTCTTCCATCTGCCCTTCGTCTACTTCGTCTCCGATGCCGATTAGGATCAGCTTCATAAAAGGTTTTTGTTTCTGGGTGATTTCTTGAGCATACTGAAAGCAATATTGTTTGAGGTCTGCTAAATCTTCGATAATCCCATCCGTGACAAATACGCAAAGAGCAGCAGGCTTTTTGACTCCCAGCGCCTCAGCTCCTTTAAACTTGTCAATGAAGTATTTTAAGGGGGGCAGTAATTTAGTACCTCTCCCCCAAGCAAGTTTTTTTGGTCCAATAATTGCTACATTTTGGATATCGCGATCGCTAAATTCTCCTACTGCTTCTACTTGCGATCCATCGGGACTGCAAGCCCAATAAATTAGATCGACTTTGCCATTAGAAGAAAAATTAGCTAAATAATTAACCATCGTTCTGGTAACGGGTTCGACAACGTTAGGAGCGCCTGCTGCATTGCCAAAAACTCCACCAACAACACCACTAATTCCGTACATCTTTTTCATTGATGCAGAACCGTCAAGTGCTAGACCCATTCTGGCTCCTTCAATATCAGGTACTGTGAGAATGGTAGTAACTATTTTAATTTCACCGTTATTTTGTTTGTAGACATTGACTTCACCGAATGGTTCGACTACATTTGTTAGCTGCATATCAGAAACTCTCCTGTTGAGTTGAAAGGGGGTATAGTTTGAGAATTTCAGTCTGAGGTTGATATTGAATTTTTAATTACAAGAGCTTGATTAAAAAGGTTGTTTGGGAACCCGATCGCAAAAATCGCGCTCGATTCTCTGATAAATCAGCTCGATCGCACCCTAACAGCCACAGACGCGATCGCTACTGCGATCGACTCCAACAAAGAAGATATGGGCGATCGCGAGTTGCTAGACTTGCGACCTTAAACGCCATACTTAACTTGTAGTATAGCATAACATACTTAATAGCATAACTTGATAACATACCTTAAGTTTTAATAATTGTTTACCTAAATTGTGAATAAGCTGATGCGAGGTGTTGAGCGCAGCCGTTTCAAGGTGGTGCTGGTTCTGCGAGACTCAAGCAAGTTCAATCGCAGTTCAGTTGTTTTCGAGACAAGGGGTCGTTGTTAGGGAAGCAGAGTCCACTAGGTAAGCGCTCTGGTGTATAACGAGTCAAGTTGGGGTCGCGCAGTCCGGTTTCCAAAAAAGCCGTAAGGTCATCGATCTGTTTTTCTGTCAAGTTTAGCGGTCGAAACATTCTACTGAGATTTCCTGAATATTTTGCAGCAAAATTCTGGGGTTCTCCCCGATTAAAATACTCGACCACCTCTCGCAAAGTATTAAAGGAGGCTCCATGCCCGTAGGGAGAGCTATCTGCTAGGTTGTAAAGTTGAGGAACCTTAAATTTAAAGTCATCCTTAGCTCGTCTGGTTGCGCTTCCTCTGCCTAAATTCAACCCGCTGAGATCGTTAGGATGATCGGCAAATCCCACTGCATGAAATTCAGCCTTGGCTAAGTTTGGCCCTGTATGGCACTTAACACAAGAGGAACTAAAAAACACAATTCCTCCTCTGATTTCTTTTGCTGACATAGCATTTTCATCGCCTTTCAACCACTTCTGAAAAGGAGCTTGATCGGCGAGTAGGGTGCGATTGTATGCAGCGATCGCTAGACCTGCCCTCTTGATATCTTCTACCTCAGCGCCAACATAAGGACGGTCTGGAAACGCCTGAGCAAATAATTCTTGGTATTCTGGTATGGTGGCGATCGCGGCTGTTCCCATCCGGTGAACATTCAATCCTTCGATCGCTTGAGCTTCTAAACCTTGAACCTGAAATCTATTAATATCAAATTCTTGAATTATAGGTTCTTTTGCATTGAGACCTTTTACACCAGCTCGACCATTCCAAGGTACTGCTTCTAGATAGGCGCTATTCAGTACAGAAGGCACGAGAATATCCAGCTTGTCAATTTCTGTTGGAGGTGTTTTAGGATCTCTATGCCTAGATTTATTGGCTCCTAAACCTCCCACTCCTAGTCCTTGTGCTAAATTTGAGCGAAATCCTGCTTGTGCAAAATGACAGGAAGCACAGCTTCCTTGTTGCCAATGTTGGAGATTTATAGGATTAATCGTTAATGCAGTTTCATGGAATAACAGTTGTCCTAGACGCACTTTTTCAGGTGTTAGCGGATTTTGTGGCTCGGCTGGAATTTTATCTAAATCAAATGACTCAGGTAAGGTAAAATACTCTAGCCCCTGACCGTAGGGTGCTGCCAATCTCACTTGTTGTTTCAGGCGAGTGCTGAGGTAAGGAATGGCATCATCTGCTAATTGGTTTTGAGCCAAAGCAAAACCTGTTCCGCTAAAGGTAAATAAAACAGCGATCGCTGTCATTAATAAAATTTTTTGAACGTAATTTGTGAGTTTCATGATTAATCCGTTGTGTAGTATTCTCGGTCGATAGAGTTAATTAATTCGGGAACGATTTCATCGATTGGTAAAGGTTTGAGAATCAGTCTTCGATTGGATGTATTGTTTTTGACAATCAGTCGGACTGTCAAGTTTGAATTACCTTTTTGATACTCATTCAAAATCCCTATGGTTTTTTCCACCGAGAGGGCATAGTAACGATTGGAATTTTCAAAAGTTCCGATCGCTCTATAAGGACAATTTTGTAAGTCGATCGAGAGAGTTTGGCGTTTTTCTAACTTTCTCAATTGAGAAATGGCGCTGAAAACTTTTTCGCGACTTGGCTTCGGAGCTTTGAAACTTTCGCAGGTTTGAGGATCTTCCACATAGCAGATACCAGAGTTCCCGAATACATTTTTAATTGCTTCTGCTAAACCTTTAGCAAACCTAAATTCCGAGCCGAGCAAAAATTTATAAATTGAACAGGAAAATAAAGAACCTAGAAGCAATGTCAGAACTAGGCTAATTACATATCCTCTAATATGCTTCCAAAACTCATCCTTTCCGCTTTCTTGTGTCATGGCAGGTATTAGTCAGCAACTAAGGAGCGACCCAAATCATAACCAGATTATTTACAACTCAAACAATTTTAAAATTGCCGAGCAGTATTGAACTAAAGGTACACTTAGCAGCGGGCGATAGCTGTCAGTGACTTCATCGTTCACTAAAAGATCGACTGATGGCTGCTTGCTAGAGGTTTTTAAAATTTCTAGTTCCCGTGCAACCATTCTCAAAGCATGACCGGATGTTAGAGTTATCCAATTCCCGTCAATTGTTCTGAAATCAGTAATTTTCCGTCGTGCATGACTGTCAGATTCTGTCCCGTTATTTTCAGTGTTAGCATCAGGAATTGCAACGACAATCGGCCACGTCGGCCCCAGGTATCTGGCTATATCTCGCAACCGGATGCTCAATCTAATTAATTGATTTTGAGTTGGTAGAGATTTGGGAGTTTGATTCCAATCTTCTAATCCTAGTTCTTCCAATGTTATCGGATATCCTATTTTTATAATTGAAGACAAGTCTTGAATTTGGAAGGAATTGGAAGACGAGAATCGATCCAAAGTCTCTGCATAAACTGAATGACTGTTGCTCAGACAAAATACTATAATCAGCAACCAAACGCAACTAAACTTCACTTGGACTCGCTTCATCTGTCGTTGCTTCTCCTGAGAGTACCATTGAAAACTGTGTTTTTTAATGTTTTACACTCTATTTTGCTGCAAAGTCCGGTTAAGAACTGAATTAACGGCGTCTCTACAAACAGCATTTGCATTCGCATTACGCAATACAAAAAGTTGGTTTGCTTGCTTTGAATGAACAATTAAATCAATTGTAGGTATTCTACTTGCTTGCCAAAATCTCCTGCTAGCATCAGCAACTAAAATGTGCTGTGCTTTTGGTGTCATTGCCAAATTACCGCCATTGCGAGCTTCAACCGCAAACATGGCCCTCAGAACAGGGGCATTGAAACTTTTTACGTTTTCAGAGCGATCGACATATCCCACGGCGTCATAACCAGTTTTAGTTGTTAGTTCGCCCCCATCTTGTAATTGTCGAGTCCGAATTGGGTAATTAGTGCCTAAATCAAATCGCAGAGGAATATCTTCAGGTAAAATTGCTACTGTTTCTTCTGCTAGATATATTGAATTCAGAATACTATTATCAGCAATAAGTTGGACAGGCTCTTGTTGCAAATAGGCTAGACCTAGCTCTTGAGGGGTTCTGACTCCATTGACTAAACCTCGATCGATTAGCGTCTGATATTTAGCACCTGTGGCATCTGATGGTTGAGCCAACACAACTGATAGTGAGAGTGCTAGCCCTGCTATTATCACTAGAAAAATATTTTTGAATTTCTTCATATTTCTCACGATAAATTATCCTTTAAATGCTTTGTTTTTGGATAAAAAACTCCCATCCTCCCAAAGAGAGGAGGGAGTTTTGAATCATTAAAGGAGCCATGTATAATTTAAGACTGAAATGCTCGCTTTTTCCACTTCATTATTTTGCTGCAATCTCATCTGAATTTCGCATTAATGCTCGATATCGAATTCAGAGTTAGCTTCTAAATACTTGGCTGGCTCTCCTTAGCTTACCGTTAAAAACTGCATTTAGAGCATCTCGACATACTGCATTTGCATTCACATTGGGGACTACATACCGCCGATTATTTCTGCGAACGATTAAATCGAGAACAGGAATTCTTTTTGCTTGTAAAAATGTTCCGCTAGCATCTGCTAACAAAATCTGTTCCGCTGAGGCTATCCTAGGTAAGTTTCCGCCGTTGTTACGCTCGGTGTTAAACATAGGAGAAATATTGCCGGGAGTAAGATTGCGAGGTTGTCCATCTTGAGAAACAATACCTTCAAATACAACATTTCTTGCGTCTGATGGCGTACCAGTATCATCTGGTATTTGTCCAATCCCAATAGGTGAGTTTGTTCCTCCATCAATTTCTAAAGCTATATTTTCAGGCATGACAGACACAGATTCCTCTGCTTGCTTAATTGCGTTCAAAAGTTCCGGGTTTGCACTAAGCTCAATTGGTTCCTGCTGTAAATAGTCGAGCGCTATCTCTTGGGGCGTTACAACTGCATCGACTATGCCTAGCTCTATAAGTTTTTGATACTTGGTCATTGTCGCATCTGAGGGTTGAGCTAAGAAAACTGATAAAGAAAAAGCTGTAATTATCAGCCCCAGCAATCCTAATATTCTAAACGATTTGAGCTTGTTCACGGGAGATTCTCCTAGTTTGTTTCGTGTTTTTTATAGTTGCCAATGGTCAAGGACAAAGTTAGTTAAGGATTGAACTTAACTCGTATTGAGCGACCTGACAAATAGCCCGAGGGGACTATTTTTAGAAATCGGCTTCAAAATTAATCGCTGATTAGTTGACTGATTGCGGACAATAAGAGTCATCCGATCTGCTTCTGAGAATTGGCCGTTGCCCTCCAAGCTATCTTGAAGAAATTCCTCCACAGTTTTTGCACTCAAACCGTAATATTTACCACTTTTATCTCTAAATCCTATTACCCTGTAGTTGGGGTCTTCTTCTACAGGGAACTCCAATACCTCATTAGGGTTCATTGCCTGTAATTTAGAGATTGCCTGGTTAATTTCATCAGAGGTAGGAAGTGGTGCGGGTAATTTAACGACTCTTGAAGGGCTGGGACTGGGAGCAGGCGAGACAGTGGGAGAACTGGTTGATGGTCGAACTCCTGTCGATTTAGGAGTATTTTTGATTTTTGTAGGTTGAGTGGTATGAGGGGGAATAGGGGTGATAGAAATAGGGGTTGGGGAGGTGGGGGTTTCAATTGGTTTAGGAGTTTCCTTTGTTGCTGTAGATTCAGGTGTGGGAACGGTAGTAGGTGCGACAGAAACAGAGGTTGATGGCGCGGAATTTATAATCGGTTTAGGAGTTTCTTTTGTTGCTGTAGGTTCAGATGTGGGAACGGTAGTAGGTGCGGCAGAAATAGAGGTTGGCGGCGTGGGAGTTTCGATCGGTTTAGATTGTTTTGTGGGTGGAGGTTTTACAACTGGCTCGGGAACAGAAACAGAGCTCGGCGGGGTAGAAGTTAGTTGTGGTACAGAACGCTCGGGTGTTTCTCTGTCTCTGTTTGCCGCATAGCCTATAATTACAGCTATTAATGTTAAAGCAGTAACCGATCCTAAGATACCTAATAATGTTTTTTTGCGAATAGTTGATGTAGGTGGAAGAGGAGTGCCTGATGTCTGGGAAGAAGCCTCTTTATTTAAAATTACTCCTAGTGCCAATGCCCAAGATTCTATTATCCATTGAGCCACGGCTTTTTCTAGATACAACTTGTCCTGCAACTCCTGTTTAAAACTGTCTAGCTGTACTTGGGTTAAGGTTTTACCTTTTAATGCCAGCAGTTTAGCGGGAATACCATAGTTAATAGCTTCAACTATAAGTTGAATCTCTTTAGGATACTTTCCTCGGAGGTCATCGGAGAGCGTGCCCCGACAGCGACCTGCATCGGCGTTCAGAGATGGATCTTGTTCAATGATTTTGCATAAACTTTCCCGCAACAAGTCGTTCATCATTTTTCCGCAGGCTTTGAGAGAATGTTAATAATGCGATCGCAGGCAAGGAGTCTCAGGGCAACTGGAAACCCCTTAAGTGACTGTTTCAAAGGACGTATAGCAACCGCCAAGGCTGTTAAGGGGCTTTAGTCATTGCTCCCTGAGAGAAGTCGAAGGGAGCAATGACTAAAGCCCCTTGGCGACTGCTATACTTCACTTATATATAGCCTTTCTCAGGTACGTGAGGTATGTAATAAGGCGTGAAAGTTGCGATATTCAGAGAATTTTGTCTGCTTCATTTTTGTAAGAAGGGCTATATAACCATAATAGAATACTTTAGCATACTGTATTCGTAGAATTTAACAAAACTTCAATAATCCTCATTGTTAACTTAGGGTTATGGTGAAGTCAGTCAGGACACTAAAGCACAACCTCTAATAAAGCAATGGATTTTGAAGAAACTCTCAAACTTATGGATATAGTGGTTTTTGCGGAAACCGAAAGACACCTCAGCGACCCGGAAGTAACGATTCTGCGCGGGGCGTGTCTGGGGATGACCTACGAGCAAATGGCTGAAAATTCTCAATATAAGATGAATTACCTGATGCGAGATGTCGGGCCCAAGTTCTGGAAATTGCTTTCGGAAATTTTTCGAGAAGAAGTCAGCAAAACCAATTTCCGTGCCGCTTTGGGGCGACATTTACGATCGCCCTTCGTCAAACTACCAGCCCACATGATGTCACCTCCAGCACAACGGCTGTCTGACTCTGGCTCGATGTCTGGGGGAATTCCTCAGAGCACCCTGGTTGATTGGGGTGAAGCTCCAGATATTCCCGTTTTTTGCGGCCGCACTAAAGAGTTCAACTCCCTGGCGACGTGGATTCTCGCAGAACAATGTCGGTTGGTAGTTTTGAGTGGAGTCGGTGGGATTGGGAAGACAAGTCTCTCGGTAAAGTTAGCCCAACAAATTCAGGGAAAATTTCAGTTCGTGATTTGGCGATCGCTCCGTCAAGCACCAACTATCGCTCATTTGTTAACTTCCTTGATGCCAGATTTTGAGCGATCGCCCCAAATTAACTTACCTGTTGATGTAGATCAAAGAATCTCCCAACTCATAGAAAAGTTGCGAGAGTTCCGATGTCTGATGGTGTTTGATGGGTGGGAAACAATCTTAGAACCGACTAAGTTAGCCGGACATTATCGAGAAGGCTATGAGAAGTATGGGGAATTAATCCAAAGAATTGCAGAACAACAGCATCAAAGCTGCTTAGTCGTCGTCACGCGGGAAGTACCGGAGGCGATCGATCTGCTCGTGGGCGATCGTTCGCCGGTGCGAGCTTTAAAATTGGGAGGTTTGAACGAGATAGAAGCACGAGAACTTTTTAAAGCTCAAGGCTTGTCTGATGAGAACAAATGGACAGAACTCATTAAGATATATCAAGGAAATCCCTTAGAGTTAAAACTTGTAGCTCCCGCCATTCGGGAATTGTTTAACGGCAAAGTTTCCGACTTTCTCAAACGCCAAACTTTTGTATTTGGAGGAATCAAGGCTTTATTAAACGACCAATTTGAACGATTGGAAGATTTAGAAAAAGCAATTTTATATTGGTTGGCGCTCCAAGGTTCCCCCGTTTCCTTAGAACAGTTAGTGGAATATCTGTTATTCCCGGTATCTAAATCGGAAATTTTAGAATCCCTATCTTCCCTGCTGCGCCGGGAGTTGATTGATAAAAACGCGGGCAAAGGTCAAACTGAGTTTGTGCTGCACCAAGTCTTAATGCAGTACGTCACGGAGCAATTGACAACTAAGGCTTGCAGGGAAATTTTGGGGATGCTCAAAACTCAAAAACCAGATGGAAATAAAATTGAAATACTCAAAAGTCATCTGGTGTTTAAAAATCCGCAGCTAAATCCAAATACCAAAGCTGCTAGGGTAGAAGACTCCATTGCTATTACTCTCAAGGAGCATTTGACCAAGTTGTTTAAAACTAATAGCAAAGCTTACGAGCAGTTAAATAAAGTTTATGCTGTGCTCCAAAATCAGGATTGGCTAGAAAGAGGATACACTGAAGAGAATTTCCAAAATTTGCTAGCAGTGATGCAGCCAGAGGAAAAAAATCTCCCACCGGGCGATCGCAAACAAGAGGAAAACTTACCTGTGTAATACCAATTTCATAAAGTAGCGCTACATATCTACCCCCCCATTGGTGTCAACTTAAGCCTGAAAGCCTTGGTATCTCTCGTTCATAGCCAAGTCTAGATCCCCCTAAATCCCCACCCCCCCCTAGCCCCCCCACCCCCCCCTGCCCCCCCCAAGGGGGGATGGGGGAAGGGGGACGAAAGATCGGACTCTTATCCCCCCCTTCTTAAGGGGGGCTAGGGGGGATCTAGATTTAATAGTCAAACAGCAGTCTGTGGCTACCTTTGACCTTAAGTTGACACCAATGCTACCCCCCCAACCCCCCCGAACTCGCGGGGGGGCTTTGAACTACATCTGTAAGAACTTTATGAAAATGGTATAATATAGCCTTTCTCAGTTAGGTGGGTAATGGGTAATGGTTGCAAACTACAAACTGCTAAAAATGACTTGTAAATTAATGATTAATGACCAATTACCAATTACCCATTACCTAAGATTTAGGCAGTGTCTAATACCAATTTTAAAAAAGAATGCAACAGTAGTCTTCTCCCTCCCCTTTGTAAGGGGGGGTTAGGGCAGGGCTGTTTCATTCTCAAACAAATCATCGTTTTGTAGGGGTAGTGGATGGTGCGTGCCTACCCTCCTCATCCACGATTTTGTAGTTGTTTCAGGCATCAGGGCAACCACGGGGGGATTGCCCCTACAAGAGAATGAAACAGCCCTGGGGGTTAGGGGGGGTCAAAGATTGTTGCAGGATTTTAGAGAAATGGTATAAGTCTTGGTTTAGTTGTTTTAAGCAAATTGATGATGAGGCAAAAATGAACTGTTTTGATGAACCAATGTTGGGAGAAGAGAGTGTTAAATACTGCATCAATCCTAGGTGCAAACATCGTCAAAACCCTGATGGCTTGGATAATTGTCTTGCTTGCAACACCTCATTGTTAATCAACAATCGCTATCGAGCGGTGAGAAAGCTACAACATCGAAGCGATAGCACCGAAATTTTTGAATTACAAGACTTGGAAGATGGCGAGTATGGTTGCTATATTCCCAAAATTTTGAAAGTGCTAACCCACAATAGCGATCCCAATGTAATTCGCTTGTTTCAGGAAGAAGAAATGATATTACGGTATCTGAAATCTATCGCAGTACCTCAAGTTTTTCCGGGAGCCTACTTTACTTTTGAAACCAGTAATGGTAATAATCTCCACTGTTTAGCAATGGAGCAAATAGAAGGCAAAAATCTCGAACAATGGCTGAAACAAAACGGGACAATTTCTGAAGAACGAGGGATCGATTGGCTGAGACAAAGCGCTAAAATTTTAGAATCAGTTCACATAAAAGGTTTTTTTCACCGAGACATTAAACCGAGTAATATTATGTGCCGTCCTGACGGTAGTCTAGTATTGATTGACTTTGGTACTGCCCGCCAAATAAATTCTGATACCTATATCGATAAATATGAAAATAGAGATACTACGCTGATTTTATCATTAGGTTATACAGCTCCAGAACAAGAAAATGGCGCTGCAATTCCCAAATCTGACTTGTTTGCTTTGGGGCGGACTTTTGTATATTTACTAACTGGGTATTGCCCAGATAATTTAGCGACAACAGCAACAGGAAAGTTAATGTGGCGAGACTTAGCAACACAAATTTCAGTAAAGTTTGCCGATTTAATAGATGAGATGATGGCCGTTGAATCTCACCGTCGCCCCCAAAATCCCAGCACGGTTTTGCAGCGTTTAGCTGAAATTGAGTGCAGTCATTTAACTGTTGGTAATTTCTTTAGTCAAGCTGGAAGTAAACTTAATTTTTTTAAGCGTTATATTAGATCGACTCGGATTAATTATCGTCTGGCTTCCCTAGGGCTAGGTGTATCGCTATTTTTTGCTATGGGTTTTAAATTTTTGGCCCCTCAGTGGGCTGTTTATTTGAATAATTGCGCTCATGATAATTATACAGCCGATAGGTTAGGAGATGCTCAGTTTTATCTAAATTTAGCACTTTTTTTAGAGCCGGACTTGGGGGAAGCTCATTATACTCAAGGCTTGATTTTTGAAATAAATAGGGACTTTGATTCAGCGCGAAATAGCTATAAAAAATCTCTCAAAGATTTGCCTGAAAAATCTCTGAATAATTTGGCAAGGTTGGATATTTTGGATAAACAATATGCCGCTGCTATTCCCCGATTGGAAACAGGATTGCAACTTGTTAAAGAAGTGGATCTAAAGTCGGTTTTGCACAAGAATATGGGCTGGGCTTTGTTGGAATTGGGGGATTATGAACAAGCGGAAATACAACTAAATGCCGCGATCGCACTTTTGGGCGATCGGGCTGCTGCGTACTGTCTGTTGGGGCGGGTGCGAGAAGCTAAACAAGATAACAGCGGCGCATTAAGGGCTTGGCGCAACTGTCTGAGATATGCTCCCAAGGAAAAATATCAACCCGAAGTGGAAAATTGGCTGATTGAAACGAAAAAGCGCTTGGAAGTTCAGGGAATTGATGGGGTGACAATTACCCAAAAACCTTGAGAGACAAAGATTTGTATGGATCGGTCCTGGACGCACAGGAGACCAAAAACCCGGTTTCTGCCTGAATATTTGTCGAAAAAACCGACGATTTTTGGAAGAAACCGGGTTTTTTGCGTCCAGGAATATGGATTATAGACGGAAAAATCAGGGCGCGAGGCTCATCTTTGCATAAAAAACTCCAAACACTCCCGATAAATAAACAGAGGGAAGCAAAACCTCAAGCTTGTTTACCCCTGTTGAAGTAGGAGTCAATTATGCAAAGGCCATTTACCGTCTTAGAAACAGCCTTGATTTCGCTGTTAGTTGCCAATTTGATCGGCACTATCTACTTAGAGCCGAAAACGAGCGCTGCTTTGGCCGCACCGGGCGATCGACTTCTCATCCCCACCACAGCCCAATGCGAATGTCCCAAAACTCCACCAGGCAAATAACAGCAATCGATCGCATAATTCTTGATTGCTGGAGCGATATACAAATAGCAGCGGAAAAAGGCGCTGCTATCCACCCGAAAATCTACTATAAATTAGGAACCCGAAACTCATGGCTACCACCCTTGCTTTTATTGCCCACTGTCTGGAACAACGCGGCTGGAAATACAATTTCGATGCTGATAAATGTCGGATTATTACTGGTGTCAAAGCCGAAAATGTCGATGATTTTGGCATCTGCATCCAGCTTAGCGAAAATGGCGAATTTCTGCAATTTGTTGCGCCGCAATTGCTGGCGGTGAAAGATTGCCTTCATAAGGGTGTCCTGTTTCAAACTATGCTAGCTATTAGTTGGGAAGTCAAGATGCTGCGGTTTGAATATGACCCTACAGATGGCGAAGTTCGTGCTTCTATTGAGTTGCCGATCGAGGATTCTCAGTTAACGGAACGTTTGTTTAATCGGTGTTTGAGTGGTTTGATTGAGTTGGTAGACTCGATCGCCATGCCTAGATTAAAGGCGGTGTTAGCCACGGGAGTCGATCCGGGGCCCAAAAGCTTAGCCGCACATTGGTTAGATGGGATGCCAGATGAATTGTTGAATTTGCTGGGAGAGGCGATCGCCCATCGCCGGCAACACGATACTTAGGGGTTTTTCTGGGATTTCCCATTAAATTCGATCCCCCTAAATCCCCCTTAAGAAGGGGGACTTTGAAGAAGTCTCAACCCCTTGAAAAGGCGGACTTTAAGACTCTTGCTCCCCCCTTTTTAAGGGGGGCTGGGGGGGATCTCTTTTGACTAAGGACAACTGTCAACTTTCAACTATGAGGGCGATCGCGGGGGCATCGCCCCTACCAACTGTCAACTACTGAGGATTGTGAAAAATGGCTAATTCGATCGCACTTCGCCGCCCATCTGTTACCGCCCCGTCTGAGGGGCTGCGACTGTCGGAAAATGAATTTTGGGGTAAACAACTGTTGCGGGCGATCGGCTCCCAGCAGCTCAAAATCGCGGAACAGACGGCGTTTTGGGGAACTGTGGCCACAGCGACGATCGCGGCGGTTTCTCAACAGACAATGGTTGCAATTCCCTTATCTTTGTGCTGTGGGTTGAGTTTAATTAACCGCCGCCGTTTTGAGGAAGTTTTGCAGCAGCGTCTGGCGGCTGCGACAGCAGAAATAGCGACTGTTCGCACAATGGAAAATCGGCTGGATGCGATCGCGATCGGTTCGATTCAAGAACGAATTTTGACCTTAGAAAAAGCACAGTTGCAGCAGCAAATTACGCAATTGCAACAGTGGGTAACTGATTTGGACGATCGCGTGGAAGAATTGGGCGATCGAACTCAGAAACTCGATGAAATGCAGCAGCAACTAGCCGCACTCAAACGGTTAACATCCGTACCGGCAAAAACAGGTCGCGGGCGAGTTGCCATATTTATTGATGGCGCTAACCTGTTTTATGCGATCGGGGAATTGGGAATCAGAATTGATTATACCAAATTCCTGAAATATTTAGTAGGAGACGATACTTTATTTCGGGCTATTTACTATACTGGAGTAGAAGCTGCGGATGAGAAACAGCGGGGCTTTTTGTTGTGGATGCGGCATCACGGGTTCCGCGTGGTTTCTAAACCAGTGTTGCAGCGGCCCGATGGATCAAAAAAAGCAAATTTGGATGTAGAAATGGCAATGGATATTGTTAGTTTAGCAGGGCAATACGACACAGTTGTTTTAGTGAGTGGCGATGGAGACTTAGCTTGCGCGCTGGACAAGGTAAGTGCTCAGAGGGCAAGGGTGGAGGTGGTGAGTTTGCGATCGATGACGAGTGAGGCGTTGATTGATGTGGCGGATTCTTATGTGGATTTGGAGGAGATTAAGGGGAAGATTTGTAAGCAAGACTTATGCAACGGGCATCGATAATATCGGTAGGACGAAGCCTACCGCAACTGGAAGGAAGGCCATGAGGAATTTGGGGGCGACTTGGGCGACGCGGCTTAAGAGAATCGGGATTGGGTGAGGTGGGGGGTACTTTCTGAGTATAATTGAGGGCATCCCTTTTTTGCTCTGATTCACGCCCCTATGGATGATGCGTCGTTATGTCAACTGATCCGAGAAGCCTTGCACTCTCCTCAAAAGGCAGAGACACTAGCACTCGCGATCGACCATTTGCCGGAAATTAAGAGATATCTCGATAAAGGTTGGCAACCCTATTATGATGAAGCTCTCCCAATGACAGAAAGGGACGTTAATCGCAATATTAACCGATTTCCTCAAATGTATCGTTTGAACTTGGAAAGCGTTAACTGTCAAAACCCTTCTGAGGCTGCTAATGTTCGGAGATGCTTTATTAGCTGGGTAATGATGATTCTAAGACGAGATTGCTACGACGTAAAAAGGCGTGTCAATCGACCTAGAATTGTTAGTACGAGCGAGACCATTGGAGGAGAAGACAGCTTAACAATTGAAGAAACCATAGCCGATGATTTAACTCTATCTGGCATCAAGCTGATTCTGGAACGAGAACGTCGTTCTCTTGCTAGACAAATGAAGTGCTATATTGAAGAAGACCCAGAAATGAGACTGAGAAACTGTCACCCGCGTAACAATGCCAATCTTGACTGCCAACTTTTGAGTCAAAAACTACTGCTTGAAGAACCGCCTCTTAACCCCAGGCAAGTTGCTAGGGAGTTAACGACTCCCGAAAAAACAATTCCCGAACAAACAGTGTACGATCGCTGGCGAAATTACTGTCTTCCTTTACTTAGAATAATTGCTAGAGAATTAGGATACGAGGACTAAAAGGAGAATCTTATGGATACCACACAAATCAACTTTTTGACGATGCCTTTAAGCAGAGAAAACCATGAAACTGCGCGGAAATTCTCTGTACAACAAGATACAGTTGAGAAAGGTGAGCAAGTTTACTTAAATACTCTTGCTATTTTAGGCGTTCGCAGTTTTTTAGACTGGCTGGGAATTGAAACTGATTTAAACGCTGGCGATAGTTGGCATTCTGTTGTCCGATGTTTCCAAGACGTAGCGGATTTAGTAATTCCCAATTTAGGTAAACTCGAATGTCGTCCAGTTTTACCAGGACAAACAGTTATTTCTCTACCTCCAGAAGTGACAGAGGATAGAATTGCCTATATTGGGGTGCAATTCCAAGAACAGTTAAATGAGGTGCAATTATTAGGATTTTATCCGACAATAGATCCACAAGCACCACCGGGCGAAATAGAAATTGCCAGTCTGCAACCGATAGAAACATTGATTGATTATATAGATCGCTTGGAATCAGCACATTTTTTTTTACCAAACGAAGAGGTAGCAATTAAGGTTAGAGACAGATTAGCAATTCAGTCAATTTCAGAAATTATCACTCAATTAGAACGCATCTATCGCACCTATAATAAATACGAGCGACGGTATGCCGGCGGGGAGTTTTTAGCGAGTTATTTGCCAACAACAAAAGGCGTTTCTTTCAGAGGTAGTACACCTGTTGCAGATCGAGAAGAGTTTGATGATTCACAACAAACCGAACTCCAAGATTTAGCAGAAGAGTTGCTAGAAAAGTTGGATGAAATCTGGGGTGGTGATGACTCAGATGAATCGGTTAATTCCGAGTCTTCAACTAATCAAAGCAGTGATACTCCAGGGCAAATTCCACAAGCTGCAATGGTTCCCCCATCCCCAACTACTACTGGTCTAATCAGTTTAAATGAATGGTTGCAAAAATCTGAAAGTAATTCTCAATACAACTGGCAGAGTCTGGAATCATTTTTAAGCAACCAAGAAGGAAATCTAATTTTTAGATTTGCCAGCGCCCCCCGTTCCCGCACTGCTGACACCGAATCGCCAACCCTTAGCGCAAGTAAGGTGAGAGAAATCTCCTTGGCGGGTAATCCTGTTGTATTGATTGTCAATTGCCAAAAAAATACCGAAAAAACCGAAGTTCTGATTAGATTGTATCCCCTATCTGCTGCACAAACCTATCTGCCAGCGGGGATAAAACTGATTGTAATTGATAGTGAATCGGGAGAGATTTTTTTGGAGGCTCAAGCGCGCAGTGCCGATAATTGGATTCAATTGGAATTCAGCGGTGAAGTAGGAGAGCCTTTTAGCATTAAGATAGCGCTGGAAGATGCCGAAATTACTGAACATTTTGCTATCTAATTTTAAGTCAAAATCTCTAGGGAATGGGAATGGGTAAAATAGTTGTCTTGAGTTTTACAGCGGGTGATTGTGAGCAAGGATTTCAGCACGTCAGCTTGGAAATTAAGGAAGATAACCACCGCCCGCTAAAAAAAATTGATGGCAAATTGCCATCGGCACCGCAGATTCCGCAGCTATACAATACTTGGCAGTCAAAATACCGTCAAATGGGGTCAAGGGTGCGAATTGAACCGAAGTCAGGACAGATAACAAATTATTCTATTTGCGATTTAGAAGCGGACAGCGATGCTTTAAAACAGGAGCTTAATGATTGGCTCACATCTCCTGGATTTTCTCGTGCGATAAATATTTTAGGGAGGACAGTCTCGCAAAATGAAGAAGTGCGAGTAATTATTCAAACTGAAGACTTGAACTTACGGCGCTTACCTTGGCATTTGTGGGAGTTTTTCGACGACTACCAGAAAGCGCAAGTAGCTTTGAGTTCTACTGCTTATCAGCAAATAGACTCACAGAGAAATAGAAATCAAGTGAGAGTTTTGGCAATTATTGGTGACAGTACGGGAATTAATTTAGAGAGGGATAAGGGCGAATTAAAAAGAAATTTACCCAATGCCGAGATTGTGTTTGTAACGCAACCAGAACGCCAAGAAGTTTACGATGCAATTTGGGATGCACGCGGATGGGATATTTTGTTTTTTGCAGGTCATAGTCTGAGTGCATCTGATGCTACTACAGGAAAACTTTTTATTAAACAAGGGGAAAGTTTAGAAGTTAAGGATATGAAAGCTGCTTTGAGAAAGGCAATCGGCAGAGGATTAAAGTTGGCAATTTTTAACTCTTGCGATGGATTAGGAATTGCCAAGCAGTTAGCTGAGTTGAATATACCCCAGGTAATTGTGATGCGAGAACCGGTGCCGGATGTAGTGGCTCAAGAATTTTTAAAGCGTTTTCTTGAGGCGTTTGCTGGCGGTGAATCGCTATATTTAGCAGTACGAGAAGCGCGGGAAAGGTTGGAAATCGTGCAGCGTGAATTTCCTTGTGCAACTTGGTTGCCGGTTCTTTGTCAAAATCCCGCTGAGGAGCCTGTGAGTTGGCTAGAACTTGTGGGTAGAGAGCAAAGTAAGATTGAGGTTCAAGATACACAAGTAATACCAAGAGAAAATTGTGAAAAACTTGTGAATTTAGGTCAATGGCTTGAGAACATCATTGAAGCTGATTGGCAGGTAGTTACAGAAATTTTGGATACAAAAAGCTTGCTACCTTTGGAAAGTAGGCGTAGCGGTAGTTTTGAGGGAGTTATACGAGCTAAATCAATTGAGTTTCCAATAAAACCAACAAGCATTTATCTTGCCTTGGTCGTTGTTGTGACGCAAGGATCTTCTCAGGAAAGGCAAATTAAGCTACAATTGTATCCTCTTGAGAAGACATCTTTCCCCCTTGGGCTAAAAAGTGTTGCGTTGGATACATTTGGCAAAACTATTTGCGAAGTCCAACCCAACAATGCCGATCCTTGGATGCAATTAGATATTCAGGGTGAACCGGGAGAACAGTTCAGGCTCAAGGTAGAGTTGGGAACAGCTAGTATTACAAAGGATTTTATCATTTAATTTCTATATAAAGGGGGTTGCAATGGGCAAATTGGTTGTTCTCAATATAGTAGATGGTGATTTTGAGAATGGTTTTCCGGTATTTCTGGAAATTGCCAATGACGGCGATTACCGCTTCGCAGAAGCAGATGGCAAACTTCCCTCAGCCCCCCAGTTGCTCAAACACTATGAAGATTGGCAAAAACCTTATAGCAGTATAGTATCGAGCTTGAGGTCTTCTCGAATTAGTGGTACAGGTTATACGCCTTCTTCAAGGATATCAGAAGCTAAAACTGCGAGCCAAAAACTGAAATCAAGCCTAAATAACTGGCTGGAATCTCCAGAAATGCACTCGATTTCAAAAAGTATATCGCGAAATCTGAAGGATGATTCGGAGGAAATTAGAGTCATTATTAAAACTAAAATTCCAGAGTTACAGAGATTACCTTGGCATCTCTGGAATGATTTTTTTCAGCATTACCGTCGCGCTGAAGTAGCTTTGAGTCTCCCAGTGCAAAAAAAGCAAAGAGTAAATACTAGAGAGAAAACACGAATATTAGCAGTCTTTGGAAAAACAGAAGCTTTTGGAAATACTACTAAAATTAATACTGAGAAAGACTGGGAATTGCTCAAACAGCATTTATCGGATGCCGAACTTATTCGTATGGTCGAGCCTCCATTAGAGGAGTTATATGAGCAGCTTGAAGAAAAAAGCCCTGATTTATTTTTCTTTGCCGGTCATAGTTCAAGTGAGGATAATTCGACAAGAGGGCTAATCGAACTGAATCAAGATGAGGCCATTACAATTGATGATTTAAAACCTGCTTTGAGACAAGCTGTGGAGGGCGGTTTACAGTTAGCAATTTTCAATTCTTGTGATGGTTTGGGCATAGCGCGGGAATTAGCTGACTTGCACATTCCGCAAATTATTGTGATGCGCGAACCTATACCAGATGTAGTTGCCCAGAAGTTTTTGCAGCGTTTTCTGGAGGCATTTGTTGGGGAAAGATCGGTCTGTCTTGCTGTGCGACGAGCCAGAGAAAAGATACATTCTTTGGAGCCAAAATTTCCAGGGGTTACTTGGTTGCCAATAGTTTTCCAGAATCCCGCAGAATTACCGTTAACTGGGCAAGATTTTCGTCGGATTGCAACAGGAGTAAATTCCAATCAGGCAAATCCAATCTATGAAGTGCCAGAAGTGGGAGATCAGAGTCAGATATTGTGGTTGCCTACTAATGTTGGTAATCCTTATCAAGGTCAACAGCCACCCTCAACTGTTGTGAATAAGGGTTCTGGTTTTTTGATTACTTGTAGTCACGGTCATCAAAATCCTGTTGGCAACCGTTTTTGCATTCACTGTGGTATTACTTTGAAAGAGCAAGAGACAGGAAATGGTAATTCATCCCTACCTGTAGAACCACCTCCTGTATGGAGTGCCAATATGCAATGTAATAAGATTATTGCTCCCAGAAATTTTGGAAGCATAGGTATTGGAGGCACGTTACAAGGACGTTATCAGATCATAAAGATATTAGGACAAGGAGGGTTTAGTGAAACTTATTTAGCTCAGGATTTACATCTACCAGGTCATCCCAATTGTGTTATTAAGAAACTTAAACTTCCCTATGAAAATCCAGAGCATTTGCAGACAGCCAGACGACTATTTAATACTGAAGCAAAAATTTTACATCAATTAGGAGAACACGATCAGATACCTAGACTCTTTGCTCACTTTGAGGAAAATCAAGAATTTTATCTAGTTCAGGAATTTATTGATGGTGAGGATTTGAGCCAAGAAATTATACCAGGAAAACTAATGATTGAAAGCTACGTTATTGAGCTTTTGCGAGATGTATTAAATCTACTAGAATTTGTACATCAGCATAATGTAATTCACCGCGATATTAAGCCATCAAATTTAATTAGACGTAAGCCAGATGGCAAGTTAGTTCTAATTGACTTTGGCGCGGCAAAAGAAATTACAAATCTAGCTGCTAATACAGAAAATCAGCCGATGACTGTAGCAATTGGCACACAAGGTTACTACGCACCTGAGCAGATGAGAGGTCAACCAAGAATGAATAGCGATATCTATGGATTAGGAATGATTGGTATCCAAGCACTCACAGGATTTTACCCTTATAACCTACCAGAAGACGCTGCTACAGGTGAAATTAATTGGCGTACCCAAACACAAGTTAGCCCTAAACTAGCGAGAATTTTAGATAAAATGGTGCGTTCCAACTTCAGGGAAAGATATCAGTCAGCGACAGAAGTGCTACAGGATTTGACGAGCTTGCGTGGAACGGTATTAGCTTCTCCTGTGCCTACACAGACACCTTCAACCAAAAAGACTTATAATCGAAGTGTTTGGACAAATATTTCTATCAGAATTTACTTAATGGTAGCATTGTTTGTACTTTCGTTCTTGGCTGGGATTGCGTTATTAACTTTTGCTCCAAAATCACTTAATCCCGATCGCCCTTCGCCACCACCAACGGAAGATTTACCATGAACTATCACGAACGGATTACAATCGAACCAGGTAAGCGAAGTGGTAAACCTTGCATTCGTGGAATGCGGATTACAGTTTACGATGTGTTGTCTTATCTAACATCAGGAATGACTTACCAAGAGATTCTTGATGATTTTCCTTATCTGACTCAAGAGGATATTTTAGCTTTTTTGAGCTATGAAACTACTGTTCTATTATAATCTATCTCCTCGATTGGTTAACCAGCTTGCAGATATTTTTCCTGACTTGATGTGATAGAATAGATCCAAAATTGAGGACAACCAAATGAAAGCCGTTGAAGTCACAGGAACCCTGGATGAAAAAGGCCATTTATCCCTTGACTACCCCATTGAAAATTTCTCTCCTAGTCGAGTGCGAGTGATCGTACTTTTTCCCGAAGTAACTGAGGAAGTTGAAACCGATCCTGATGATACTCCCATTGCAGAAGTAAAAGCGAGTCTCCGACGAGCATTAAAGGAAGCTAAATCAGGACAACGCATCCCCCTTTCTGAAATGTGGGAGGGAATAGATGTCGAATAACACGCCTTTTGTCCAGATTGATTTAACGCCTGAGTATAAACGGAATTTACGGGAATTATCCAAAAAATATCGCAATATCCGGTTAGATACTCAGCCAATTATTGAACAATTTCAAGGTGGCAACTTTACAGGCGATCGCCTTTCTGGGATGGGTGAAAATTATGTCATCTTCAAGGTGAGAGTAAAAAATAGCGACATCCAAAAAGGGAAAAGTGCGGGTTATCGACTTATCTATCAAGTTGAGTCACAAATGAGCATACTTCTCCTAACTATTTACTCTAAATCAGACCGAGAAGATATTAGTCCTAATGAGGTTTTTAGCATCTTAGCCGAGTGCGATCGCGATGATACTTAATGTTTTCTATAACTGCTTGTTTTCTTTACCTATTTGTAACTAAATATGACTCAAGACTTTTCTGGTCAAAATCTCCGAGGACGCAATTTCAAAAGTCAAGACTTTACCGGTGCAAACTTCTCCTATGCAGATATCCGAGGAGCAAATTTTACTGATTCTATCTTGATAGGTGCGAATTTTAGCCATGCTAAAGCAGGATTACCAAGCCAATGGAAATTTTTACTACTAGCATTTTCATTAGTTGTCGCATTTTTAGCAGGATTTGCCGCAGCCGTTGGGGGCGCTTTTGTCGGCTCTTTTCTAGCCACTAAATATGAAAAGTTTTTCACCTATCCGGGCATATTTTATTTTATAGCCTGCATCGGTTTTATCAGCCTTCTTGTCTTTAAGGAGGTTAAATCAGTTTTTACTTTATCTATGGGCATAGCTTTTACCTTTGTTTTGGTTTTAACATTTAGTTTTGGTTTGTCCGTAGAAGTAGCTGGGCCTGTAGGTTTTGCTTTAGTTTTAATTTTAATTTTGGCTTTTATCTTTGCTTTAGCATTAGCTTTAACTTTTGCAGAAGTTGTAGCTGAAAAGTTTACTTTTGCTGTGACTTTGACCTTGTGTGGCTCGGCGATCGGGCTTTTACTTGTAACTTTTGCTCCCAAATTTGCAGACGTGAGGGCTGGGGCTGCAATTGGGATGCTATTTGGTACTTATAGTGTTACTTTTATATCCACTTATATTAGCTGGAGAGCTAAAGCTGAAGATATCAGATTTTTATGGCTAAAAAATCTAGCAGTTGAATATGCAGCTATCAAAGGTACTCACTTTCAAGGAAGCGATTTAACTCATGCTAATTTTACTCAAGCAATTCTCAATAATACTGATTTTAGCAACGCAAATTTGACGCGCGCTTGGTTTCATAACGCACAAAAATTAGATCGGGCTAAAGCAGATAACACTATTTTAGCCAAGCCATTGATTCGAGACTTACTGGTCACTGGCAATGGCGCTGGAAAATCTTATATTGGCGCTAATCTCAAAGGAGCAAATTTGATAGGCGCTCACCTAAATAGCGCTAATCTAAAAGGAGCTAATATCAGTGAGGCTAATTTCCAAGCCGCTAATTTAGAAGCGGCAAATTTAACGCTCACTGAAGCAATTAGCACTGACTTCACCAGCGCTCAAATGACAGGTGCTTCCGTTGAAGCCTGGAATATAGAAAGTAATACTAATTTGGATAATGTCGATTGTCGATATATTTATCTTTTAGAATCTCCCAAAGCTGGAACAGATGACCGCGAACGTCGTCCCAGCAGTGGCGAATTCGCACCGGGAGAATTTACCAAATTATTCCAAGAAGTCCTAACTACTGTTGATTTAATTTTCCGCAACGGCGTTGACTGGAAAGCCTTTATCCCCGCCTTCCAACAAGTGCAAGTTGAGAATGAAGACACCGAACTCACTATCCAAAGCATCGAAAACAAAGGTGATGGAGTTGTGGTTGTTAGAGTCAGCGTTCCCCCAGATACTAACAAAGAAAAGATTCATAGGGAATTTACTCAAAACTACGAAGTTGCACTCAAAGCCATAGAGGAAAAATATCAGGCTAAACTAGAAAGTAAAGATGAGCAGATTACGGTTTATCGCCAGCAGCTAGAAGACTCTCGTCAGAGAGAGATTCAGCAAAGTTCCAATATGGAAAAAATTATTGATATCCTGGCGAAACCAGCCCTTAATGTTCCCGTTAACGAGTCTGAAGTTCAAGCTATAGCCGAAGGCCCAACAGCGGTTAATTTAGTTATTCTCACACTGGTATCTGGTGATTTTGAAACAGGATTTCCCTTTGTCATCGCTCAAATTTGGACTGAGGGTGAAAGATTGCCTACTCAACATTCCGGTCAGTTGCCACCAGCACCAGATCTAGTAGAATTTTATCATCTTTGGCATTCACAATATAACCGTTTTATAGAACCTCTCCAATCGAGTCGTATGGAGAGAAAGCAAGGTAATCTAACCAATTTTTCTCAAGTAGAAATTCATAAATTAGCTGAAGAGTTAGAGGAAAAACTAAATAAATGGCTCAATGCCGAGCAATTTATACCCATCGATCGCATCTTGCGCGAAAAATTCAACCGTTCTGATGAAGTGCGAATCATCATTCAATCTCAAAGCTCTGAAGTGCGGAAACTACCCTGGCATTTGTGGGATTTTCTCAAGCCTTACCGCAAAGCTGAAATTGCTTTAAGTTCACCTTTTTACGATCGACCTTTAAAAACTGCTGTTACCAGAGACAGAATCAGAATCTTATCAATTTTGGGCGACGATAAAGGAATTAATCTGAATAAAGACCAAGAGTTACTAACACACTTAGATGCAGAAACATCTTTTATTGTCAAGCCCAGCCGCCAAGAATTAGATGAACAATTGTGGGATGAAAAAGGTTGGGATATTCTCTGTTTTTCCGGTCACAGTTCGAGCGAAATGGATGGTAGCACTGGTTATATTGATATCAACGATACGGATAAGCTAAGCATTACCGATCTAAAAAATGCTCTCAGCACAGCCATTGAAAGGGGCTTGCAAATCGCCATTTTCAACTCTTGCGACGGTTTAGGATTAGCGAATCAACTGGCCCAATTGCACATTCCGCAAATTATTGTTTTCCGAGAACCGGTGCCGGATGTAGTTGCACAGGAATTCTTGAAAAACTTCCTCACCGCCTTCGCCAGCGGTAAATCTTTTTATCTAGCAGTCAGAGAAGCGCGGGAGAGGTTGCAAAGTCTAGAAAATCACTTTCCTTGTGCTTCGTGGCTGCCGGTTATCTGTCAAAACCCCGCCGAAGTGCCCCCAACATGGCACTCTTTACGCCATAAATCTTAATGCTCGATGTTGCTTACAAAGCTTTTTATAATGTCAGATCCAAGTAAAACTATTGATGTACAATAATCGCGTCTCGGCTCATTTCAATCAGCGAGTGCTGACTAAACAATTGAACCAACTGAGGCAAATTACTTTGAAACAGTGCCTCAAGCTCTGCATTTGTGATATTGCCAGTAGTCACCAACAGTAACTTATAAGGTTCTTGGCGAATCAAAAAAGTATCAAAAAAATCTGAATCTTTAGTAATAACGACTCTTGAATCCTGAATAGAGATAGTATTAATTTCTGTATCAGATGTTGCGTTTTTTAAGGGTAAATCCCTGGTATGAATCGTATCATAACTAGCCCCTTGTAAAAAACGAGCTAAACGCAGTGGTAATTGAGCATCTACAATAAACTTCATCGGGCAATTTTATAAATACTTTTCACCTGAGTTAACCGAGTAGCAAATAGTAAAGCCGCCAAAATATCATCCCGTTCTAAATCATCATAGTCTGCTAAAATCTCTTCCATACTCATCCCAGAGCTCAGTAACTCTAAAATAAACTCTACAGGATAACGCAATCCCCGAATGCAGGGTTTGCCATGACAGATATTTAGATCGATAGTAACTCGCTGCAAAAGTGAGTGATTCATGGTAGCGTTCATCAACTGAATTAATTATAGCAACCTATCTGTCAAAACCCTGCCGAGGTGTCCCAAGCTGGTACTAGCCCCCAAAATCCCTAACACCTCCCAAAAAACAACTTCCCAACCAAACTGCATAAATTTCCCAAATCCCCACGATACATATATAGCAAGCCATACAGCCCCCCAACGAGGTACTCATGCGCCACCCTACTCCAGATAGCCCGGTTTCTGGAAAACCCCTGCTCCAAATACCCCTCCCAATCCCCAACTCCCCATCCTTACTCAAACTGAAGTCGCCGCCAAAAACCTCGGCTAATTCCTCATCGCATAATTTGCCCGATCGCGATCGATATAACTTCAGCCACTCAAAAATGATCTGGGAGTAGTCACTAGAATGACAGATAGAATGACAGAGATAATTATTGCTCGATTTTCGACTTCTTATGAAGTCAATCCCTACCCTCGTAAAGTGCAGTATCCTCGGCTAAGACAAAATGTAAAAGACTTGCTCGATGCCGATCCAAAGCTAAATAATGAAACAGTTTTGCTGAAATATTTCTGCAACCAAGCTGCTAAGAATAACTCAGATTCCTTAGCACTCAGCCATCTACTTGCTTATGTGGATGTTGCTTGCTATTCGGCGGCGAAATCCACTTACGAAGCCTTCCAAACACCGGATCTGACTTTTGCAGATTATTTGCAAATTGCCAAACTTTATATGGTTGACAGAGTGGTAGAATTGTGCACTAAGTTCGATCGCACCCAAAGCAAAATCGAAACCTATCTCAGTCGTCCTCTGCGCGACGCTATTATGAGCGAAGTGCGTAAAAATGAACCAACACAAAGGCAAAGTGACTGGGGACTGCTACGGAGCACCTCGAAAAAAGGTCTGAAAACTGCTTTACAGAACTTCGCAATTCGAGATCCTCAATTATCCTGTTGCTTCCTAACTTGGCAAGCTTTTTTAGAAGTTTATGCCCCAGTTAAAGCAGGCACAAATCAGCGATTACCGAAGCCAACGGCGGAACAATGGGAGGCGATCGCCCTTTTTTGCACCGAACAACGATTCCCCCACTCCATTCAACCATTCACAGTGCCGGAAATCAAAGCATTCTTGCAAACTTGTGTTAACGCGCTGCGAGCATCTACTCACATTCAATTTGATTCCCTGAATGCAGAAAACCCGGAGTTAGAATTAGAAACCGCTGAGCAATCCGAGCAGCAAGCATCGAACAGACAGCAAGACATGGAGCAATGCGATCGCCTGCAACAGATGACAACTGAATTAGCAAGTGCGATCGTCTCCCTCTCTCGTGACTTTCCTAATGCCAGAAAAATGTTAATCTTGGAACATGGCTTTACTGGATTTAACCAAAGTTACATCGGTAAAGAATTTGGCATCAAGCAATATAAAATTTCGCGACAGTTAACTAGCTACAAAAAATATCTGTTAACAAGTTTGGTGAAGTGGAGTCAAACCCAAGCAAATGTTACCTTGAGTGTAGAAACTGTCGATCGCCTATCAATTCTGCTTGATGAATGGCTGACTTGGTATTGCCAAAATGCAATTCTGTACAAGTTCTTGCAAACCACTTTAAAGCTGCATCCAGCTCTGAAGTTGGAAATTACCCTGTTGTGCCGCTACTATGGATGTGAGAAAGTAGACGAAAGAGCGATCGCCCACAATCTTAACATAACACCAACTGAATTGCAAGGAAAATTAGTGCAAGTTAAAACAACTTTGCAAACGGAATTACACAATTGGTTGCATCAAAATCTTGCACTCAAACCCTGTTCTCTCAGCGCGATTAATAATTCCTCATCGTTGTTAGTAGAACAATTTTTAGCCAACGCGCCCTACGCCCTGTTAACACTAGAACGGAGATAATTACAATGACATTAACCTTAGCACAATTAAGCCTCGCCTGTCCCGATCAACTCTGGCTAGAGTTTTCCGAAAGCGCACAGGAAATAGCTTTGCCTGTAACCCAAGATTACTCCTATGAAGCAGCACATCATCGGGCTTTCTTAAATCGGCTAACCCTGGCAGTTTTGTTACCTGAATTTTCAGCCGCATCCGAAACCTCTGTCCAACTTGCATCCTCAGAAAACCTGTGGGAATTTGTGACTGGTTTTGCCTTGAATTTGGGCAAAAGTCGCCTAGTAATTATTCCCAGTGAAACCATCGATACTGATGAATTATCCGTGCCTCAAGAATGGGTGGATATCCCTGAATTAGCGGCTGATTATTATCTGGCTGTGCAGGTAAATTTGGAGGATGGATGGTTGCGGGTGTGGGGTTTCAGCACCCATCGCAAACTGAAAACTGAAGGAAGGTATGATGCGGGCGATCGCACTTATTCCCTCGATGTAGAGGATGTGTTCGATCGTCTCAATACTTTGTGGGTTTCTTTGAAGCTTTGTCAAGGAGAAAAAGCGTTTATTGAATCTTTACCCGCCTTATCTTCTAACCAAATAGAAAGGCTATTGGCAGAATTAGGTAAACCTTCTCTTTATTCCCCACGTTTGAAAATACCTTTTGCACAGTGGGGGGCACTATTAGCTGCTGATAATTCAAGGCAAGAATTGTATCAGCGACGGTTGGGAAAAGTGCCTTTTCTACAAAATATTGTGAAATTGGGTAAAAATATTTTTCCTGATGGGTGGCTAATGTTTGATGAGTTAGTGCAAGCGTGTAACGTCAATCTTTCCCTTGTTAGAAGTGGAGCGCGATCGCGAGATAATGAAGATCGTACTCCGGGAATTAGTCGGGGACGAGTGATTGACTTGGGTATCCAATTGGCGGGTAATTCTGTGGCGCTAATTGTGCATTTCACTCAGGAATCAGAGAATAAACGTAACATTTTGTTACAGGTGCATCCGGGTGGGGGTAAAACTTATTTACCGCCAGATGTGGAATTGATTGTGTTGGATGATGCGGGTGATGTGTTTTTGGAAGCGCGATCGCGCAGTGCTGATAATTGGATTCAATTAGAGTTTCGGGGGGAGCCTGGGGAGCGGTTTAGTGTTAAAGTGGCTTTAGGGGATGCTAGTATTGTGGAAGGTTTTGTGATCTAATCTAACCAGGAGAAAGCGGTGGGAAAGTTAGTGGTGCTGACTTTTGCAGAGGGAGACTTAGACAAAGCAGGTTTTCCGGTAACGTTACAACTAGGGGACGAGGGGAAACCTGCGACTAATCAGGAAATTGGATCTTTACCGCCAAACCCAGAACTGGTTGAGTCTTACACCAGTTGGAAGGTAACTTATTATGGCTTTATTGGGGTAAAGGTTAGATTAGAACCACCAGCAGCACAAAAAACTAACTTCTCAATTCGAGATGTTAATACAAAAGCTGAGAATTTGAGCCAAAAATTTAATCAATGGCTCAAATCGCAGCAATTTAGTCATGTTAGGGAAGAATTAGTTGCCCATTTAACAGAAAATGATGAAGTGCGGTTGATTATCCAAACTTCAAATATACAGCTACGGAAACTTCCCTGGCATCTTTGGGATATATTGAAACGTTACCCTAAAGCTGAAATTAGTGTCAGTGCGCCCATTTTTAGACAAGTAACATCAGCCAAAGTTGCTAATAATCAAGTTAATATTTTGGCAATTTTGGGCGATGATGAGGGGATTAATGTTGAAGAAGATCGAAAAATCTTAAATTCTATTCCGGGGGCTAAAGTTGAGTTTTTAGTTAAACCAAACCGACAAGCACTCAACGATCAACTATGGGAACAGTCTTGGGATATTCTATTTTTTGCGGGACATAGCCGCACGGAAGGAGAGACAGGAATCATATATATTAATAAGACTGAGAGTTTAACTATTCCTGACTTAAGGTATGCGTTAAAAAAAGCGATCAAAAAAGGTTTACAACTGGCTATTTTTAACTCCTGTGATGGTTTGGGGTTGGCTCAGGATTTAGCTGATTTGAATCTCCCTCAAATGATTATCATGCGAGAACCTGTTCAGGACAAAGTGGCACAGGAATTTTTGAAATATTTTCTGGGTTCTTTTTCTGAGGGTCAGTCTTTTTATTTAGCTGTAAGGGAGGCGCGGGAAAGATTGCAAGGTTGGGAAGGTCAATTTCCTTGTGCTAGTTGGTTGCCTATTATTTGCCAGAGTCATCGGTTACAATTAAAAATTGCTAGATTTAAAGCTTTAAAAACTCAACAGTGGATTGCTGTAGGATTCTGTATATTCAGTATCTCTATTGCTATTTATCCGATTTGGGAATATCAAGTACAAAAAACAGCATCAAAATCATTACCAACCCAATCCCAACAATCCGATCCTAAAGACACGATTATTCAAGCCAAACAGATTACAGTAAGGATTAACTGGTCTGGGGATGACAAAAAAAGTAATGGTTCTGGCGTAATCGTTCGTCGTAATGGAAATATTTACTACGTCCTTACCAATAAGCAGATTGTCCAAAAAAATGGTAACTATCAAGTACAAACTGTTGACGGTACTCGGTATGGAGTTAACTATAGCCAAATCCAAAAACTACCAGGACTAGACTTAGCAGTATTGCAATTTAATAGCAATCAAAAATACAGAATTGCCAATCTAGGAAATTCCGATAAAGTATCTCAAAGGCAGAAAATTTATGTAGTGGGTTATGATACAGGATTGGTTCTTACCGAGCAACTTTTTATCACTGCTGATGGAATAATTTTAGATCATGTACGAGCTTCTACAGATGGTTATGATTTAGTTTATAATCTCAATATTATTAAACCTGGTATGAGTGGTGGTCCAGTGCTAGACGAGCAGGGACAATTAATTGCAATTAATGGATTAGCCAAACCAGATGCAAGAACCGGGAGGACAGATTTAATTGCAGGTATTACCAGTAATACTTTTAGAAATATGCTAGTATCACTTGCTCCTCTAGCTACTCAGCTTTCACCGACTAACATACAGACTAAATTCTATTGTGGTCTAAGTGAGGGACAACCAGCAACATTCGTTCGCATTTCAAAAGGATTTAAACCCTTAATTATCTGGAAAAACCCGGAGTTAACTTCTGGCTGGTCTCTTGAGAAACGCTGTGAAGAAGTATCTACTAGATTGGAGAATTTTAGTCAAAATGGTGTTCTCAAATATATTACCACTGGGAGCGTTGGGGAGCGACCTGTTTTGTGCGTTGTTTCTATGGTAAATAGTCCTTGTTCTTTGAGTAATGTGTTAATTACTTTATCACCTGGAACTGATGCTATTGATGTTCTTAGAAAGTTGGTCGAGTTTAATAAAGGAGACTCGGAGAAACCCATAATTCTTTAATAAAACGATTGCTGAAAAAATCATTATACACATCTTGGTTTATTGCTAAATACAAAATTCTATTTGGTTGCTTTTTTCTCAGGGCAGAACGATAGCTGAGAAATTGACCCAAAGCTATATAAAAGCTGGCTAAATCTGATGCACCGATAAAAGACTTAATCTCTACAGCGATTTTAAAGCCATCTTTCTCTGCCGCTAGAATTTTCTCCCCTGCTAAGTCGATAAAAAAATCAAGTTCCTCTACTTTGATAAATAGAGGGTCGTGAGTAATTATCCATCCTTCTTTTTCTAAAGCTGAACGAACAGCATTATGAAAGATATCTTTAGCTGACATATCATAGCCACAAAATTGCTTAACCAGGCAGTGTTGATTACCATTCCGCGATCATATCATCAAAGCGAGTAGCGATGCCTGCGGCTGGCTGCGCCGATCGCACTCCCCAAAAAATTCCCCCCATCCGCATAAACCTCTCCCTCCCCACCGATAAAGCAACAACAGGGACAAACAGCAAATAGCCACAAAACCACCTGCAAAAATTCCAGGCGATCGCTGCATAAAACTCAAAACCCTGCACGACTAAACAATAGCAACCCACCCAGAGGTACTTATGACGAACCAAGTCGATCTCAACGAAGTCAGAAACCGCGTACTCAGCAACCAGCAAAGCGGCACAGACTTACCCAACTCAACCGATCGCAGTGTCTTTGTAGACTCCGAAGGTAACATCATCCTCCGGCCCCAACCCGGTACTGAACGCCAACTCTCCCGCGTTCCCCAGAAAACCTTTGCAGCCAATCTCACAGCCGATCGCCAGATTGTAGCTCAAAAACTCCCCAATAACACTCAGGAAATGTTCATCAGTGGCGTTACTGGCTGGGTTTACGGCATTATCAGCGAACTGGGCGACCAATATACAATGTTCGCTTACAGCGACGGCAGTTTATATCAAGTGATGGTGTTGTTCCCAGAAGTTGCCGGTAAATTTAACCAACACGATTCCCACCTATTCCAAGACGGTCGGGTATGCTTCGGCGATGAGGGAGGTTTGCCCACTTTAGAGCAAGCTTATGCCAAATCTGTTCTCTGGGCAACAGGTTTCAGCAGTTACCTCCGTACAGGGCTATTCCCCTTTTCTATCAACAACGTCTAAAAGGGCGATCGCAACCGACCCACTCCGACCAAAGAAACCGGGTTTTTGACCAAATCTGCGGGCTGCGATCGAATATTTCGCAAAAAACCCGGTTTCTCGCCCCCCCATCCAGACCAAAGAAACCGGGTTTTTGACCAAATCTGCGGGCTGCGATCGAATATTTCGCAAAAAACCCGGTTTCTGGGTTTCCAAACTTTACCTACTATCAACTGAAAACCATGATGCTATACATCTCCGAGGAAGTTTTGCGCCAAATCGAACGGGATATCGCCAACCATCCTCCCGAACGCGGCGGGGCGATTCTAGGGCCTGTGGGTCAGCCAATCATCACTCACTTTCTCCTAGACGAACAAGCCCGCACCAGTGGGGCCAGCTATCTCCCATCACCCCAATTAACTCAGCGGGTACAGCAGTTAGAACTCATGGAAAAAGTCGAGTTTAAAGGCGTTATCCACTCCCACCCCGGCGGCTTAGACCGTCCTTCTGGCCCCGATGAAACTGCGATGTTAGAAGGGTTGAATCTTAATCCTCACATTCCCTACTTTGTCGCTCCAATTGTGACTTTACAGCGTTACGGGGGGCAGTTGCGCGAACACGAATTGCCGATCGCACAAGGTAAAATTTCCTGTTATGTTGCTTCTCGCGATCGCAATTATCTGCGAGTGGAAACGCTATCAGTTAGGTCAGTGCGCGATCGCGATTTACCCCGGATGCTGCAAACACTTTCACCGACGGCTACACCCAAACGCATACCGCTACAACCTGACTTACAGCGACTTTGCCGGACTTTTGGCAGCACTCAACCGCCAGAAATCTTTGTGGCTGAGATTGAAGGACAGGCGATACCGGCCGGTCGCGTTATTCTCAACGGTGGTTTGGAATTGCTGTTTCTGTTCAGCGAATCTTATCCCGTTACGCCGCCTCTGCTGATGCTAACACCATTTGGGGGAGATACGGAGGAAGTCAAGTTAGATTGGTCGCTGGAAACGCCACCAGCAGAGCGTTTGTTAACCGCTGTTCAGGGTATGATTACGGGTTCTGGCCCCTACCAGAAGGTGTATGGCCCTTTGGGAAAGTCCCCGATCGCAGCCGACGGCGATCGCGCACGTTTGGCTGGTTGGAGTGGTTGCTATTCGGGCGTTGACCCCAAAATTGCCGCAGCCGAAATCCAGCAAGGATTGTTTGCGCGCAGTCAAGGGATTCTCAGCCAGCATCTCAGCAGCAAACGGGTGTTGATTGCGGGGACGGGTTCTGTCGGTTCCTACTTTGCGGAACAATTGGTTCGCAGCGGTGTTGGTGCTCTCACTCTCATCGATCCTGAAACGGTTGAAGTGGCGAATTTGTGCCGCACTACTTACGATTTTACGGATTTGGGTCGTCTGAAGGTGGAAGCCTTGGCGCGGCGACTGCTGCATATTAACCCGTTGTTGGAATTGACGGTACAGCCTAAAAGCTTGTCTGACTATGAGGTTACGGCTTTCGATGCTTTGGTACAAGCAGCGGACTTGATTATTGCGACTACCGATGACCCCGCCGCCCAGCGCATTCTCAACCGTTTTGCTTATTTTCACGGCAAACCTGCTTTGTTTGTCGGATTATACAAAGGTGCGGAAGGAGGTGAGGTGATTGTGAGTCTTCGCGATCTCACTCCTTGTTATCTTTGTGCGACGGCTAATCGTCATCAAGCGGAAGCGAATTTGGGACGGGTGAGTGCGGATGGGGATTATGGGAACAATGGTCGGGTGATGGGTGAAGTGGCGATCGGGGCGGATATTCAACACGTTACCAGTGTGGCGGTAAAAATGGCGCTGTCGCTGCTGTTGCCGGAGGATGCTGAGGCGAAGCTTAAAGGTTTCTTGAATCCGGCGATCGATGGGGGATTAAATTATCTCACGCTGTCGATGGTTCCTAATTATTGGTTTTATCCAAATGTGTTTGGAGATACCCCCGGACAGTACGCTTATCAGAGTGTTTGGTTGACCGCGCAACGGCGGGAAGAATGTCCCGTCTGTGGTAGCGTTCACCATCGAGTTGATCCGCGCCAAGTACCATTACAGGAGTTGCAAGCGGGTGATATTCGCGCTGCTTTAAGTCGTTCTCGTTCTTAAGAATAGCAGCCCAGAAACCGGGTTTCTCATGTGATCTCTCGGTTCAAATCAAAAGTTTGTTAATAAACCCGGTTTCTTTTGGATCACACAGGTGCCCAGAAACCGGGTTTCTCATGTTATCTCTCGATTGAAATCAAACCTTTTGCCAGAAACCCGGTTTCTCCTGTATAATAATCTCTTTGATTCTCATCGATAAAATATGCCTCATGCAGCCGATCGCGATGAATGATTGCCAGTCGCCCCACTGCGGCGGTGCTGACGGCGGATCGCGATCGCCAATAAGGGGAAGTTCACATTAATTTTTAGGCGGTGTGGAGAGGGAAATTTTGACATCAATTCAGCACCCGCCGGAGTCTGCTAAAATGAGGTTATGATGCGGCAATTGTTGGGCGATAGGAGGATTAATTTGTGCTTCCTATCTGGGGTGAAGCGTGATTCTGTTTCGGTAAGGTTGCCGTTGTTACCATTGGATGAATATAGCTAATTTTGAGCATAAATAATATTGGGAGGTAAGTTATGCAGGTAAATACCGTAATTGTTGAAAAATTAGATATCGATGGTACAGTAAAAACATTTACGATGGAAGCTGATAGAAATTATACTCTCTGGATTGCATTAGCAGATGAGTATGACGACCCAAGAGAGGGGCCTTTTCACTTTCTGGATAGGCGGTATGCTGAAAGATTTTCAAGAGAATTTGGAGAATGTCGGGCGCGGCGAGTTGGAAAGAGCCGCTTTCGCCGTTTAGATGATTGCTACGAATTTAGAACATCGTGGGAGGGAATTACTACAAAAATGAATGAGCTTTCTTACTATGCACTCTCCTTGCCAGAATATGCAGTTCCAGAGGAAATTCGCATTACAGACCCGATGCGACAAGAGCGTGAATATCAAAAAGAAGTTATCCGAGATGATCAAAAGAAATGTTTTGTTATTTACTTAAAATGTAGTTCACGTTTGGGTTCATTTAATTTTGATTTACTCTGTCGATTTGGACAAAAGGACAAATTATTATTTGAACAGGCTGAGTATCAAGATCCGTTGACTACTCATTATGGGATAAGAGATGTATGGGAGTATAGTTTAAAATCTTTGGAAGAAGCAAAGAAAGTTAAAAATTTTTTAGATGTAGGAGTTTTTAGTATCAATAACAAAGCGATGCTAATTCTTGGTGAAGGAAACTTGAACGATGGTTTCCCTTCAATTATTGCTCAAATCATCACGGAAAGCGGGCAAATATCAGCCCAATGTTTTGGTCAACTCCCTCCCTCATCAAAGTTGTTAGCCTTGTATAGTGATTGGAAATCAATGTACGAAGCCAGCCTGGGAATAAAGAGAAAACTAGAGGAAAAACCAGCACTGGTGAAAAATTTTTCTCGCCAAGACTTTGACAATTTAACTAAAAAGTTAGAAGAACATTTGAATCAATGGCTTAGTACAGAGCAATTCATTTCTATTGCTTACATCTTGCGCGAGAAATTTAGCTCTTATGATGAAGTGCGAGTCATCATTCAATCTCAAAATCCATACGTGCGCCGACTTCCTTGGCATCTGTGGGATTTTCTCAAGCCTTACCGCAAAGCTGAAATTGCTTTAAGTTCACCTTTTTATGACCGAACTTTAAAAACTGCTGTCACTAGAAACAGAATCAGAATTTTATCAATTTTGGGCGATGATCAAGGAATTGATATCGACAAAGACAGACAGTTACTCGCCAAAATTGATGCAGAAACCGCCTTTCTTGTCAAGCCTAACCGCCAAGAATTAAATGAACAATTGTGGTCAGAACAAGGCTGGGATATTCTCTGTTTTTCCGGTCACAGTTCTAGCGAAATGGATGGTAGCAACGGTTGGATTTATATCAATGATACCGATAAACTAACCATTCCTGACTTAAAAAATGCTCTCAGCACAGCCATTGAACGGGGTTTGCAGATAGCGATTTTCAATTCTTGCGATGGTTTAGGATTAGCCAATCAACTCGCATCTTTACACATTCCCCAAATTATTGTTATGCGGGAACCAGTACCCGATCGCGTCGCACAGGAATTTTTAAAACACTTCCTCACCGCTTTTGCAAGTGGTAAATCTTTCTATCTAGCAGTCAGAGAAGCGCGGGAGAGGTTGCAAAGTCTAGAAAATGATTTTCCTTGTGCTTCGTGGCTCCCCGTTATCTGTCAAAACCCCGCTGAAGTGCCCCCGACATGGCGATCGCTCCACCCATTGGTGTCAACTTAACGTCAAACCCAGTCAGAGACTGCTGTTTGACTATTAAATCTAGATCCCCCCTAGCCCCCCTTAAGAAGGGGGGGACAAGAGTCTTCTCAAAGTCCCCCTTCTTAAGGGGGATTTAGGGGGATCTAGACTTAGGTAAAAGCAAGAGATACCAAGGGTTTCAGGCTTAAGTTGACACTAATGCGCTCCACCATACCTAAACCCCCAAAAACAATTGGCCTCAAGAATGGTAGATATTCCTGAATGGGCGCCTGATTATATAGCAATCCTAAATCATTCATGAGGATTTGTAGGGGTAGTGCCCCCGTGCCTACCCCTATCTATCGGGCAACCACGGGGCCAAGAGCCCCTACAATAATTATGCAAATCATTTAGGATTGCTATATTGTGTTTCTGCAAACGATGTCACTGTGTCAAAGCTTTGAGAAATGTCTGGAGTTCTGCCAGAAAACCTTTCTTTTTTAGCGGTTTTGCAGGTGTCGTGGAATCTGGATCGGCGGTTCCCAAGGCTTTAGCTAAAATCCGCTCTAAATCGTCTCCTACGGGTTTTTGGGCGGTTTCGGAAATTAGTTCGTATTCGTCGTTTGTTTCTAGCCAAACTTGCCAGGGTTGAGGGTAGCAACGGAATAGGGCTGCATCTTCTAGGGGTCTGATGTAGTAGCAGGATTCGATTTTGTTCAGGAATCGATCGCGCAATTGGCGGCCTGCATAGCCTGTACCTGTGGTGGCAACATCTTCCAGCCGGGGGTTGAGTATAATTACTGGGCGATCGCCCGCAGCTATATAAAGTTTTTCAACTTGAGCAGCTTCCACTGCTGCGGGATTGATCAACAAAAACAGTTGGTCTTCCGGTTCTATTTTATCTTCAACAGCAGTGCGGCTGCTGCCCAAATCTGTCACCTTAAACGCTGTTTGTCCCCAGTCGCGACGGGCGAGGGCGGCCGAACCCGCATCAGGAAAGAAGACTTTGACTCCAGAGTGGATGTCTTCAAATTCTGCGAGAAATTGTGCGGCGATAGACTGTGCTTGGAGTGCGATTTCTGGGAATACTAATTCAACTTGCAGTAGAGTTTGCCCGTCGGAGAGAGCGGCTGCGGTTGCAATGCGGGATTGCGCGATCGCGACGGTTCGATGGTGCCCTTCCACGATTTGTCCCAGCGGTTGGCAGAAACAGCGGTGCGAGGCGGCGCGTGAATTGACATTAGCATTAAAGAATGCTTATCAGCAGGATAGGGCAGAGCAAGTACGACTGGCATCTTTGGTAGAAACTTTTGCCGAACCTCTGGCTGAATTTGAGCCGCTATTAGTTTATGCCCGTGAGATAGGGAAGTTTGCACCGAGTGCTTCAGTCGGCGCTGTTACTGAAGTTAGCAAGGCATCGCCAGAAAACAGCCAACCAAAGTATGCTCAGGAAGTATTAACCATCAACCCATCTTCTCAAAAAGAGCCTACAAAAAACAATGTTGTAGGAATAAAAACTGTTATTCTGACCATAGGAGATGGGGATTTTGAAAGCGGTTTTCCAGTGGTAATGAAGATTTTCAAAGCTAACGAGCTGTTTCCTGTTCAACAATTAATTGGAAACTTACCTCTAATTGGAAACTTACCTCCGGCTCCAGATGTTTACTCATCCTATGATGCTTGGCAGTTATCTGGGCAATATTTTTCTACTTCTCATGATGTTTCCCATAGAATGGTACTCAGAAAAATTTCAGTTACCAAGTTCTCTTCTTCTGAATTAAAGAAAAACCTAGAAATATTCCAAAATATCATCAACAACTGGCTCAAATCAGAATCATTTCTTCCTTGTGTTGATTCTCTACGCAGGAACCTATTACCAACTGATGAAGTACGAGTGTTCATTGAAACTAAGAACCAGGTATTATGGCGATTACCCTGGCATTTTTGGGATTTCTTTCAAGATTATCCCAAGGCTGAAATCGCTTTCAGTTTGCCTCGATATTCTCGATATACAAAAATCAAAAAATCAACGTCTAGAAAAAACAATACAGTCAGAATTTTAGGTTGTTTAGGTGAATCTATAGGAATAAATCTGGATGTAGATAGAAGCTTACTCGAACAATTACCTAGTGCAGAGACAGTATTTTTAGTAAATCCAAGTCGCGATCAACTTTTTGAGACACTTTGGAATGCAGAAGGTTGGGATATTTTCTATTTTGCAGGTTCTAGTGCTAGTGATAGTGATGGTAGTAATGGTCAAATTTCTTTGAATCCAACAGATACTTTAATGGCAAATGAATTAAAAAATGCACTGGAAAAAGCTATGGGACGCGGTTTAAAATTAGCTATTTTCAATTCCTGTGATGGGTTAGGAATAGCCAATCAATTAGCTAATTTCGGAAGTCTCACAACTATCGTCATGCGTTACAGGATACCCAATGAAGTTGCATACACATTCTTGGAACATTTTCTGGAGGCATTTTCAAGCGGTAAATCTTTATACGCTTCAGTACGAGAAACACGAGAAAGATTGCATGGGTTAGAAGATACATATCCTGGTGCAAGTTGGTTGCCAGTGATTTTTCATAATCCAGCCGAAGCACCTCCGACTTGGGAGCCAGCATCTTATGTCTCTATTTTTGATTGATTTACATCCAATCCAGTAGGATCTGAATTATTCATCTCTCTATTCTCTTCCTCTGTGTTCTCTGTGTTCTCTGCGGTTAAATCATGACCATGCAACAGTTAAAAATATAAGGTGCGTCGCCATCAGTCAATCAGCACATTCGAGTCCATGTCCCCCAGCGACGCACCCTACAAATTAGCTACAAATTAACTAACTGCAAATTAGATGGCGGTGGCTTTTTTTAACCACTCCACAGTTCCTGTATCGCACACCGTTGCCAGCTTCTCCACTACCGCACTATGATATTTATTTAACCATGCCAGTTGAGTCTGTGACAGTCGATCGACATTAATCAATTTCCGGTCAAAGGGAATATAGGTCAGCGGTTCAAACCCATACCAAACCGTATCATTATTTGACCCCATTTCTCTGACAACATAGAGATTTTCGATGCGAATTCCGCCCCATCCCGGTTGATAATATCCCGGTTCTATGCTAGTTACCATCCCAGGTTCTAGGGCGTATTGTACCGATTTGCTGATACCGTTTGGCCCTTCGTGAACGGCTAAAAATGCCCCGACTCCGTGCCCAGTCCCGTGTCCGTAGTCCAGTTGTTGTTGCCATAATACACCACGGGCGATCGCATCTAATTGCGCACCGGTTGTCCCCTTGGGAAATTGCTGCATTGCACAGTTAATATGTGCCATCAAAACTGTCGTGTAGTGTTCTATTTGTAGCGCCGTTGGTTCTCCGATCGCCACGGTTCTGGTATCATCCGTTGTACCCCCTAAATATTGCGCTCCTGAGTCCAGTAACAGTAGTTCCCCTGGTTGCAGCCTCACTTCTGGACTGGGAGTGCCGTAATGCACGATCGAGCTATTGACTCCCGCACCGGCGATCGTTCTAAAACTTAAAGTCTGAAAGTCTGTTTCCTGCTGATAAAATCTTTCGACGGTTTCTTTGACATCAAACTCTGTCAGTATACTACCATTTTCTAGTTGTTCTGTCAACCACTTAAAAGTCCGAGTTTTAGCTCGACTTGCTTTGAAATTCGCAGATTTCATCTGTTCTATTTCCACAGGATTTTTCCGAGCTTTCATCCCTTCGATGGGATTAGTCTCAAAAACTATTTCCACAGCATCTTTCTGTACTTTTTGCTGATTTAAGATTAACTGATAAGTCCCTGCTGTAGTATGTTTGGGGTCTAAAAGCACCCTAATTTTTTGGGTCGCACTGACACACTTTTCTAAAGTAGACTGGTATTCTGCGTAGGGTAGCAAAGTTACATCCCCAGGCAATTCTTGCTTAACTTCTGCTGCAACTCGCTGGGGGTTAGTTAACAAAAAAGCTATATTGGCAGTGACAATAGCATAGGATATAAAAATCGGAATGTTAGGAATATCCGAGCCTCGGAGATTGAACAGCCATGCTATTTGATTGAGGTTGGTAATCGGTAGCACATCAATATTTGCTTGCTTCATCGCTTCCCTGACTCTGGTTAATTTTTGTTCCGTGCTTTCTCCAGTCAGGGATACAGGTAAACTAAATAGGGGAGATTCGTCAATGGCGGGTAAGGTTTCTGCTGTTTGTGCTAGATTGTGCGATCGCACTTTGTCTACTAAATTATCCGATATTGCTATCAGTTCAATTCCCGCCTGCGTCAATTTACTCTGCCAATTTTGATAAGACTCCACCGACAGAGTAAATGAATCGAAACCTAAACGCAATTTAGGTTTATTCGCTGTCGATTCTGCTGCCAGTTTTTCTAAAGTTTCAATTAAATTTAAATGACCTTCTAAACCCAGTTTACATATTTCCATTAGTCCCGGAGCGATTTGCAATTCTGCTTGTTCATAGTAGCGGGAATCCACAAACAACCAAGCCGAATTCTTCCCCACCAACAAATCACCGGCGGAACCAGTAAACCCACTAATCCAAGCTCGTCTTTGCTTAGCTGGTGCAACAGATAAATTCAAGTGTTCGTCCACCGCTGAAATGAAATAGCAATCCAAGTTATGTATTGCCATGAACACCCGCAATTCAGCAAGTTTTGATGCCGTTAATTGCTGAGAAAGCGTAGTGGGATTCACATTAGTTGCTACCATTTTTTATGCTCCTAAAATTGTTTTCAAACCTGTAACTAATCTGCTAATCCCTGCAACACAGGTTCCTGAATCCAGGGCACCGAAGGCGATGCGTAAATAGCAACCATTCTCCATACCAAAAGTTGTGCCTGGAAGCACCGCCACTTTGTATTCGCGAATTAATTGTTCTACTAATTCCATTGTATCAATTTGTGTATCAATTTTCAAGAAAAAGTAGAAAGCTCCCGCAGCAGGCGAAATTGTACAGTAGTTTTGCAGGTGATTGAGTTCCTGTAATACGAGTTGTCGCACGGAGGCGATCGCCCTGACATAATTATCGCAGTATTCTCGCCCCCCTTGCAAGGCTCCCAAGGCTACATACTGGGAAATGACTGGGGGACAGATCAGGATTGTATCTTGAATTTTCCTAACAGAAACCAACAACTTTTCTGGGATTACCATATACCCGATCCGCCAACTAGCAAAACCGTAGGCTTTGGAAAGCGTAAATAGGGAAATTGTATGTTCGCTGCTATGGGGAAAAGCAGCCGGTGAAAAGTGTTTAACCCCGTCATAGGTAAAATATTCGTAGGCTTCATCACTGATATGATAAATATTATGTTGGCGACAAAGTTCATTCACTTCCCGGAGTGATTCGGTACTATAGACTACGCCGGTTGGGTTGTTTGGTGAAATCGTGACAATGGCTCGCGTTTTGTCAGTAATTGCGGTTTTTATTCGCTCTAAATTGAGTTGATAATTTTCATCAGTTGCTACGATGACGGGACGGCAATTTGCCATGATAATCGCCATTTCATGGTTGAAGTAATAGGGTGACTGAATAATTACTTCATCTCCCGCCACCGTGATAGCAAGAATAGCATTGATAAATCCCATATTGCTACCTGCTGTCACGACAATGGAGTTGTTTCGATTAATTTCGATGCCATTGTCTGCTTTGAGTTTGGTTGCTATGACATCCTGTAGTGCGGGAATTCCTTCCACAGCTTTGTATTTGTGATTGTCGGGATTTGCGAGAAATTCGGGAATTTTTGCAAAGGATTGTGGCGGTGGACTGTAAGAAACTACGCCTTGTCCTAAAGATATAGTCCCTGGATTTTGGCGGATTAGTTCACCGACAACAGGAATAATTGGCGACTGTACCGATTCCATTCGAGTGGGGTTGATTTTCATATAATCTTTGTTTTTTTGATGCGTTATCCGCCGCCGAACTTTCTTCTTTTTAAAGTTTTTTTACTTCAATTCTAGAGCCTTTAGGGGATTTGTAAACTTTCACCTGTGCTGGTAATCTTTCTCCCAATCCTCGAACATGAGTAATGACTCCAATTAGCCTTTCTTGCTGCCGCAAAGATTCTAAGATCAGGGTAACACTTTCGAGAGTTTCTGCATCTAAAGTGCCAAATCCTTCATCTAGAAACAAGCTACCTAAGTGAGCACCTTGAGACAGCTTTTCCGACAAAGCTAAGGCCATTGATAAGGAAGTAGCAAAGGTTTCGCCACCGGAAAGTGTTCGCACTCGTCTGGCTTCCCCACCATTCCAATTATCTGCTACCCAGTATTCGCCCTCTTGGATTTTTAGTGTGTAACGATTCTCGGTTAATTCTTGTAAAATTAAGGTGGCGCTGCCGACTAATTCTGCTTCTAAATGTTCTAAGATGTAGGATTGAAATTCGTTGGTTTTTAGATTTTGGGCTAAGGTATGATAAGTTTGCTCTTGTTCTGTTAAATTGGTGATTTGCTGCGACAGTCTTTCGGCTTGTTCGAGATTTTTTTCGGCGACTTTAATCCAAACTAATAGTTCGGCACGGTTGTTGTTAGCTTGTTTTAAGTTTTCTTGGGCGACATATTTTGCCGATCGCATCTGTGCTAGGATATTTTCATTAGTAGTCTTGCCTGCAATCAGCTCGTTCAAGTCTTTTTCCCTGGTCTCTAACTGGATTTTGGATTCCCGATAGTCCCGAATGGCACTTTCCCAGGTAGATTGTTTTTTAGGTGGGACAACTGCTGCTACAAAAGTATCTTCTGTAAAATTAGCTTCGGTTAATTTTTTTTGCCAATCTCCGTTAATTTCCTGTTTTTGGGTAATAGCTGCTTCCAGCATCGTGGTGGCTTGTTTATGTATTTCTATGGCTTGAATTGTATTAGCATAGGCTTTTTGATAATCCTTTTCTGCCGAGTTGAGCAAGGTTTCTAAGTTTTGTTTGTCTTGTTCTAGAGATTTTGCTAAATTATAGTAAGGTCGATCTTCCGTAATTAGATAAAGCGCATTGGCGCAATTTCGTAACTGCTGCTGTCGGAGGTCGGCTTCGGCGATCGCATTTTGATAGTCTTCTTGTTTCGCTGCTGTTGTCGATTCTAAAAAAGTCAATAATTGTTGATTTTTTTCATATTCAATTGATGCTTGTTGAAACTGTTGTTCAGTTTCTCGATATTGGCGATCGCTCTCTTTTAAACTTAATAACTCCTGCTGCAATTTAGCAGCTTCCCAGTCAGAAGCATCCATTATCTCATTAATTTTTTCCTGTATTTTTGTCACTATCTTCAGATTTTCTTTTAATGCCTGAGCAATTTCAGCCTCCTTTTTTTCACTGGCTAAAAGAGAGCTTTTAGCTTCACTTGTCGCTAGTTGAATCACCTTAACAACCTGATTGGCTGTAGCTATTTTTTCACGGAAAGGAGCGAGATCGACAATCTTTGACTTGGCTAAATAGGGCAGGCGATCGCTCTCAGGATGTAACCCCCCACATACCGGACACATATCCCCGGCATTCAAGGACATTCTGACAGCAGCCACACGCTCTAAACCCGCAGCTTCCGCATTAGCTGCTTCCGCTGCTTCTAACTCCTCAACGCACTTTTTGAGCTTAGCTTCTGCTACTGCTAATTTCTCAGAAATCAGACTATAATTCTCTTGGACATTTTGCCGTTCTGTGACATTTTTATTTAACTGTTGCTGTTGATTTTTCGCCTGTTTTTGTAATAACTGAAATTCGATCAATAAAGGTGATGCTTGCTGCAACTTTTCCAAATATTGTCCCCCCGCCGAAAACTGTTGCATCAGTGCGACTGTTTGAGTAAGCAAGAAGCCAGAAGTTTGCATTTTCTGATTAGCAGCTTCCAGCTCTTTTTCTGTTACTTTTAAATTCCGCAATTTTTCCTGTACCTTTTTTTGAACAATCGCCACTTCTTTTTCTAATTGACAGCGTTGTTCTTCATATACTTTGGCAGTAGCCAGAGCATCTTCACGCGCTTTAATGTTAACTGCCACAGCCTTTTTCGTAGCTTGTGCAGCCTCCAGTTGCTGCTGCTGTGCTGCTAATTGCGAGCGAGATTTGATTAGTTGTTCTTGCGTCACCTTAGCATTATTTTCCGCGGTGACATATTGTCCGCGAGCTTGTTGAACCAAAGCCCAATCTGCCTGTAAATTATTGGCAGATTTCGACCTTTCTAGGCGCTGCGTCAGCACTATTATCCCTTGAGAATTAGCTGTTAATTGAGTTAATTGCTGTTGCAAACTCTCCAGTTTTCTGATTTGTAAAAATAGTTGTTCTTCTTCCTCTAGAGCCTTTTGTAATTTAATATACTCCTGTTCCAATTCTGGCAATTGCCGCTCTAAGCTTGTCAGTTGCGATCGCCTTTGGGCTAATTCCTCGGCGATGGGGGCACTCAACTCAACTAACTGACGTTCCACCATTTCCCGCTCTTGTTTCAACAACTTCGCCAGTTCAGTTGCTTCCTTCCGCATCTGCTCAAAAATCTCAAATCCCGCTAACTGTCGCAAAATTTCCCGACGTTTGGATTTATCACCCTTAATAAATTCATCAAACTTACCTTGAGGTAGGATAATCGCTCGTGTAAAAGTATCAAAATCCATTCCCAAAATCTGTTCAATAATTTTTTGAACAGCAATAATACTGGTTTCTAAAGTTTCCCATTCGCCCTGTTGCCAACTTTCCAAAATCACCTTGGTTTCAGGAGATTTAGGACGGTAGCGCCACTTCCGCGTCACCCGATACTGGGAGGAACCCACGACAAAACGCAACTGAACTTTTAAATTTTCGCTCCCTTGACTTACTAAATCACTTACTTGTTTTCCGCTACGAGTTGTCGTACCAAAAAGAGCGTAAGTCATCGCATCTAGCAAGGAAGATTTACCGGCACCGGTAGGACCAGTAATTGCAAATAAATCCAGTTCGGAGAAATCCAAGCGCTGTTCGTTGCGGAAACTGGTAAATCCTTCGATTGAAAGTTCAAGTGGACGCATACTAATTTTAGATTTGGGATTTGGGACTTTTACTCGTTTACTTGTTATCAGGCTATTCCTGGTAACGCAGTTACACAATTATTTAAGTATTAACTTTTTCCTTAAATTTTTTGTACAAATTATCAAATTCTTTCAAGACTACTGGTTGCGGTGTGGTTCCCAATCGATGTTGATAGTAATTGCAGAATTCGGCTGCGGGATCGAAATTATTGGGATCGATGTGAGTGATGTCTGTCGATTCTAGGGATGATTCTGGGTAGCGCGGTTCAATTAACAGCGCTTGAGAACAGATTTGGCGCACTCGATCGGCAAGTCCGATTTGTGGACTTTCTATTTCAACAATTACTTTCAAAAAACCGGGATGATAGCGATGAGCTTCTAGAGTTTGATCTAGATTGTCATAATGACATTGAAGCACTTTTAAGGGCTTATGGCAAGTCACAGGTTTAAATTCCACTTTTGGCTGACTTCCCGGCTCAAGTTCAATCAAACAAAATCCTTTTTCTTGTGCCGCTTCTCCAAAGTCTAACTGAATCAAAGAACCGGAATAATAAGCAGGAGAATTATGGGCTAGGCGCTGGTGGATGTGAATGTGTCCGAGGGCGATATATTGAGCTTCCACAGGCAGAGTTTGGGGCGAAAGCAGGTATTTTTCTCGCGTGTAATAAGCGACTTCAGATTTAGCTAATCTCGCGCCATCAATACTCATGTGTCCCAGGAGCATATTCACAGTATTGTCTCGAAAATCCTGAGTTAAGTTTTGTAATAAATCAGCTACCATTTCTCGGTAATTTTTGCGGAACTCGCCATCGTCAGATTCCCACAAGGCATTAGCATCTAATAGCTTTTGTTCCGAAGCAAAAGGCATGGCTCCGACGCAAAGTTTGCCACTTTTTGTGTTAAGATGAATTGTGCCACCATCAGCCGATCGCCTGGGTTTACCTAAAGCACGAACTCCGGCGAGGGAAAGCAATTGGGCAATGCTGTCCATCCGGGATGCCGAGTCATGATTCCCGGCGATCGCAATGGCGGGAATTCCCGCTGCTTGCAATTCACAGAAAAAATGATAAGCAATGCGTTCGGCGTAAGCAGTGGGATTGGGTACATCGAAAATGTCCCCGGCGATGAGCACAGCATCCACATCCCAGGTTTTGGCTGCGTGCAAAATTTCTTCCAGGGCGATCGCAATTTCGGGAGTGCGGTCAATTCCTCGAAAACGTCGTCCTAAGTGCCAATCAGCAGTATGAATTATTCGCATAGTACCAAGAGTATTTTGTCTATTTTAATACTTTGGGCGATCGTAAATCATTCATGAGGATTTGTAGGGGTAGTGCCCCTGTGCCTACCCCAGCATAAGCGGGGCAACCACGGGGCCTGTGAGCCCCTACAACTTATCTTCAATAGACTTGACATCATGGAAACGAGTATAATCAACTACCCGTTTTCCCTCTGGAGTCCTGGAGATAATATCTACAAACTTCATATTCCAGAGAATTTCCGAAGCTACAAAAGAATGGCGAGTATGAATAGTTTGCGACACTGTTTCATCAATACCCGTTAGCGTAATTACAATTTCAGCTTGCTGCTCGCTCAAGTCCTTAGCACTAAGTTTGTAAAGAGGACTATTCTCATCAATTATGTGCATCACCGTCCAAGTTAATGCAAAAATTGGAGATTGACTACGCACCAAAGTCAAATCGTAAAAACGCCGCATATAATCCCCATCCGATGTTACTTCATCGCGAATCAAAGTAGCTCGTTGCTGTGCTTCTAAAATTTGATTGAAGCGCTGATTTGCAGTACGATACATGAGAGTCTGAACACCGTTGAAAGGAGCAATAACAGCGATGCGACTGAATATAACTCTAGCTGTCGGCTTAGAAAATCTCGAAAAAGCAAGTCCCGTCACCATCGCCACTCCCCACAAAGCAAAAAATGCTTGGATCGCAACTATGGTATTAGCATAATCATTGCGCGGATACATGGAACCATAGCCGATGGTAGCCATTGTTTGCACGCTGAAATAAAAGGCATCTTGGAAAGAACCAGGTCTAGCATTGGCGATGCAATTTCCTCCTGCTAAATAAGCTAAGGCAAATAAGGAATTTGTAAGGACATAAAGCAGACTAATTAAAATAAAAAATCTCGGCCAAGAAAGAGTTAGCAGCCCGTGGTAAAGATCGGCAAAATGCAGGCGAGGTAAGCCTAGCCTCACCACATTCAGGGTGAATTGTCCTTTTCTGCTGACTAAACGGTGTGGCTGTCGATCGCGATTAGTTTTCATAAAGATTTGTAAATGCGGCTGTGTCAATTTGTAACTATTGCTAGGTAGCAGAAAACAGATCCTTTAGACTGAGGTTTAATTATAAAAAGTAGGATAACAAGGAAGTTTGAAAATGGTTGAGCTTAGCCTGCACGACTATCTGGTCATGGTTTCTTTTGTCGCTTCTATTGCCGGTCTAGTCCTGTTGGGCGATCGCCACTCTGGGCCCACGGACGATCGCACATTAAATGAAGAAATGCTGATGAAGATGAGTTTTCTGTACTCTATAGTCTACTCCATCTCAGTCCTAGGGCTCAAGATGCCCCTGTCAGAAGACCACTGGTTGTTTGCCACCCTAAAGCTGACGACGGTTCTTTCTTACTTGTTAACTGTTTCCAGCATCCTCAGTCTGCCGCTACAACGAATGGCTGTTCGACAAGTCAAAGAGTGAACTATATCTATTCAAATTTGATGCGAGGCACGGGCTAGGGCGTGTTTTCAAACCCAAAGATCCCCCCCAGCCCCCCTTAAAAAGGGGGGGGAAAGAGTCTTTAAGTCCCCCTTTTTAAGGGGGATTTAGGGGGATCTAAATCTTAAGGAGTAGTTTGAAAACACGCCCTAGGAGTGCCAACGGGAGCATCCCGATTTTGTACGATGCTCTAGCATGACCGCAGACAATTTATTAGTGATAACCAGAGATTTACAGCGGTCATGATTCGCCCCTACGAATATATTTGCAAAACACAGATGCACCCGTGCCAACCCTACAAGATTTGGGTCAAGATTATAGCCCACCTCACAAAAATTTCAAATTGTTTGTAAGTTTTTAATTCCCGTAGGCAGGTTGACATAACGGGCCCAAAATGGCTCTAGTCTATCTTTGCGAGATGGCAATCGCCCGACATTTTCTTCCTTGCCGTTTGCTTCGGAAATCTCCGAAAATATCTTGATACTCCCAGAAATCAAACCGTGAGCATTTCGCATCGGTGCAGTCCACAGACACATATCAATGGATGAGCCGTCTTTCCGCCGTCGCCGACATTCCCTAGCAACTTGAGTTTCCCCCGCCAATTCCGAGTGAAACATGGCATAAAAATCTACGTTTTGATCGCTAGCAATAATGGGCAACAGCTCCCCCAAAACCTCAGACTCTTTCCAGCCGAAAACTCGCTCCGCTGCCGGATTCCACACCTTCACCAAGGCATTAGTATCAACCCCGACAACGGGTAGGGGCAAAGCTTTAATTAAACCTTGTAAAACTTGATTGGTTTCGCACAATTTAGCCTGGGTTAATTTGTGTTTGGTGATGTCCTGACAAGCACCATAAATGCCCACAACACGCTTTTCTACTTCATCCCACATCACTTGCCGAAAATCCCAAATCCACCGGATTTCACCAGATTTCGTGATAATTCGATACTCGCTAACTTCCTTGCCACTCGATGCACGAAACTGCATTTGTTCCAATAACATTTCTACATCGTCGGGATGAATGCAGTGGAATTGTAAACCGCCGGAAGTTCTGATTTCTTCTTTAGTATAACCCGTAATATTAGTCACCGCTTCCGTCATCCATTCGCAGATCCAAGTACCATCTGGCAATACTTTAAAAGCATAGGCAAACTCGGAGGTAATTTGCGATATAATACGGTAGCGGGATTCTGATGCTCGCAGGGCTGCTTCGGCTTTTTTGCGATCGCTTATATCTTGAAAAAACACCGATACACCTTCGTCAGACGGATAACTCTCGATTTCAAACCAAGCATTTAGTGGCGGATAATAGGTTTCAAATTGAAGATTAACATGGTCAGATACTGAAATGTACAACTGCTGTAAAATTTTCCTGTCTGCTGTGTCGGTAAACTCCTCCCAAATGTTTTTACCTATAAGTTGTTCGCGGTTTTTTTGCCAGCACTGCTTTGCTTTTTGGTTGACGTAGGTAAACTGCCAATTGCTATTGAGGGTGAAAAAACCATCGGTAATCTTTTCTAAGATATTAACGATTTGCTTTTGCGATTTTTCCAGGGCTGTGGCGGAGAGCTTGCGCTCTGTGATATCGCGGGAATTGATGACTATGCCGTTGATACTGGAATCGTGAAGTAAATTGTTACCAATCACTTCTAAATACACCCAAGAACCGTTAGCGTGGCGTTTCCGATATTCTACAGGCGGTGCAATCCCTGGCTGTTTGAGTAATTGGGCAAAATATGCTTGCCAAATAGGTACATCGTCTGGGTGGAGCAAATCCTCTGGCGATTCGCCAATTCTTTGTTCTGGTTTGTAGCCTAAAATCCGCTCTAATGCGATGGAACTTTGTTCTCGAATCCGTCCGTCTGCTTCTATAATTGTGATTAAGTCGGAAGAATTTCGCAGGAGAGTTTGTAGTCTAGCTTCTCCTTTGGTGAGTGCCTGAGTTACCCTTTGGTAAAGCATTTGGCTTCTTTCTAACTGCTGCTCTAAATTTCTGATGCTAGCAGCTTGCTGGGTAACTTTTATTTCTAAATTACTATTAATTCTTTCTAACTTTGCTTCGGCTTGTTTCAACAACACAAGCGACTCAAACTCCGCAGCCAATTCTTGTAAAGATGCGGATAATTGCTGGAAATTGCTGGCTAAAACCTGTTGTTGCTCTAGAGGTAGTTGCGCGATCTTTCCCTGCAAGTGTTGCAACTGTTTAAAGACATTTTGCATCATTGTAGTTGTGGAAATTTATGAGAATTATTTTTTGATTATAGGGACTATCATAGCAACTAATTTGAGTCAAGTGGCAATAGAAACAAATCTTGAAAATCAGCCCTAGAGATGCAATTACGATACTAATCTGTCCGGGATGATACAGATTGACAATCGGTTCGATCGCTCAAAAAAATATTTGGCTCCGTTAAATTACGGAGAAGAGTTGTGATTGTTCAAGCTTGAATTCCACCTGAATCACAAAATCGTAACAGGACTTACGTAGAATGCCCAGGGATCGGGACAATCACGGGGGATCACCCCCCACCAAAGGCCATGATATATAGCAATCCTTGCAGGAGTCACAAATTTTTAACCCCACCCCAACCCTCCCCTTACTAAGGGGAGGGAGTAAGAAGTTCACAAATTATTTAGGATTGCTATAGATGCTGTTGCTGTGCGTAAGTCCTGATGCGGTAACAAAGTGAAGCCGCCGCGGAATTATCCCTCTGTCTAAACCCTGGGGCTGGTGTTTCTTTGTGCGGTCAGGATTTAAAGCCCTTAGAGGTTTTCTTTTTGTCCTGGGGCTTGGATTTTGACTTATTGACTTCGCCTAAAGCTTCCTGGAATAAATTGTGCAGGTGCTGGGGAACGCTGGCTATTTCCGGCAATTCTGGTTCTAAGGGTTTTTTGAATTCTTGCAGCAAGGGCTCTAAATCCCGATCGATCTGAAAATCAGGCCGTTCCAAAAATGTTTGCAACACTTGTTCTAATTTTGCAGAGTCAAATTTAGCTAGCCGATGCCAAATCCCAGCATTAATGGCTGGATCTTCTAAATAGTTGCGAACCAACTTTTGCGCATCGGGGATGCTAGCAAATTCTGCTGCTGCTAGGATGGCGGTAAATTGAGTATAGGTGGATAAAAATGTTTGGCCCCAGCGGGGATGAGAAAGTGCTGTCACCTGTTCGGCCTTTTTGAAGCGATCGGGCAATTCGACTTTAGGCATGACCATTTTTGAGTTAGCATTACTGTCGATCGCCACTTCAACTACTTTGGCATCGGCACCGCTGGCTGCGATCGCTGCTGCTTTGACTTGTTCTCGATCCATTCCCGCATCTTCCACTATCTCGGCGAGAGACTTGGTTTCGTCAAAGCCTGCGTCAGTTAAGCGTTTTTTAGTAATTACTTCCTGAAATTCTGCCAGTTTTTTATTGAGATGATATCCCGATAGAGTCAATTCATCGCTACCAAAAAAATCCGTAAAATCCTTGTGGTACTGTTCTACGGAACTCCAAGCTTGCTCTAACAATTCCGGCGCATCGCTGTAGAGATGATTTTTGTAATTCTGCTTAAAATTGCCGATCGCCACTGCCAATTTCGGCTTACCCAATTTCCCCATCGGTATGGGAGGGCCCGATAGTATCCAGGAGTTATCTGTCAGAGGTGCAATGCGAGTTAGCAAAATGTCTCCCAACTTAAACCGAGATATTTCTTGCTCAAAAGTAGGACTGTTGGGTTGGACAGTGTAGTGTTTGGCCGTCAACCAATTCATTAGTTCCAGGCTATCGGGGGCAATTTGACTGATTTCAAACAAGCCTGTGAAGCTTCTGTGCAGCCAACTGTCTAGTAAATTGCGATCGCCCTCGGTTAAATCTGACTGACTGGCGACAAACAGGTCGATCGGCGTTTTTGTTCCAACTTTACCTTCTACTGTAAAGCTGTCAATTATTTGATTTTGATGAGCAATATCATAGCGTTCCCGCGAAGAGCGATCGGCAACATAAGCTTCCAAAGCTACCGCCAACTCTCCCTCAGCTTCCAGTACAAAGTCAATTAAATTTTGCTTGAGAGTCCAAGCTTGTGCCAATAATTCTTTCACAAGTTATACCTATGTTTGAACTGTCTGTTCTGAATTAGTTTAATGATATAGTAATCCTTGCAGGAGTCGCAAGTTTTTTACCCCACCCCAACCCTCCCCTTATTAAGGTCCGGGAGCAAGAAATTCACAAATGATTTAGAATTGCTATAGTGCTAATTGTGTCGTCATCTTGCCCAAAAAATCTTTTTTTAACTAAGCTTAAAAATACCCCTCCCTGAAACAGAGAGGGGTTTAAAACTCGCATAATTTGGCTAAACTTGTGTGACAAAGAATGTACACCTAAAAACCGAAATACTCGCGATCGCCCTTAGCGGCCGTCTTTATCTATGTCTCCAGGAATAGCCCGTTCCACCCGGTCCCAAGCATCTCGCGTAGCGTGCTTAGCTTTTTCCCACTGCAAATGAGACTTACCACGATTGGTTTCGTAATCGCGCTGCAAATCGTCTTCGAGTTCATTGAAACTCTTACCAGTACCGGAGTAGCGGCTGTATCCCTCATAACCAGTGCGGTAGGCCGGCTGATAATCTTCGTAAGTAGTGCTGGTGTCTGCGTAAGGGCGAGAAGTGTAGTTATTTTGCCAATAAGCATCTTCTACGGTAGGGTCGATCGCTTCAGCCACACTTTTACCCGCCAAACCACCGCTAAACGCGCCCACAACAGCCCCGACAACAGCTCCCACTGGTCCGCCGACAGCACCGCCGATCGCAGCACCCGCAGCACCAGCACTTGCCGCACCGATACCAGTTCCCACTGGATGTGCTCCGGTTTCCCCGGAAATCGGGTCTAGGTTGGCATCAGGTTGTTTCACAGATTTTTCATTATTTGCCATGATATTTTTTTCCTTTTTCTTTCACTCTAACTATCACTAAATCTAGTTGAAAAACCGCTATTTATTCATCTTCCTTAAGGCTGGTTCTACTCATTTGTCTACTCTGCCTATGGGTAATAATTTCATGTCAATCCCAGAATGAAACAACCCTCACCCCTTGGTGGGAGGTGGGGGATTTAGAGGGTTCTAGACTTCGCCTACAACCGACACTTATTGTGGGGTTTCCCGATGCTCGGTGCCCCATGCCCGATGATTAACTTTTGTTAATTTATTCGTTCCCCGTGACCTTTTCGATAAAATATTCAGCTTTTTCCACTAAACTTTCTTCTGGATGCTCTGCTTTGTACTCATCCAAGCTTTCTTCGTAAACCTGCTCTACTTTTGCAGGATTTTGAGCAGCTTTCACGATGTCATCATAAGCTGCTTGGGGATTCAAATCCTCAAATTTTTCTGCCGGGTCAGTAATTTTAGCGTCTTGTGGTACTTGATTGTTATAGATGCCTGCTGCGCGAGCAGTTTGAGTGGGTACTACAGCTAAACCAATTAAAGCCAGCATCAAACCCAAAAAAATACAGCGACCTAATGTTTGTCCCAAAGTTTTTAAAACGCGCTTCATGTCAATTTCTCCTGGTATTTTAAGAATTAGTTATTGTGCTAGCAATTATAGTAAGACGCTGATTGCTACACTGACTTCTATCTGAAGATAGATTAACCCATCAAACTCGATCGATTTTGAGGTGACGGCTCTCCATGGATCGTTCAAATAGCTCCGTAGAAAGGGCTTGTTCTACAGACCAAACCCCTGGTTTTGTCAATTTGCCTTCTAAAATTAATTGAGCGATGCTACCAGTACCGATGCCCGTAGCAGCAGCAGCATTGTCATGTAGGGCGATGGAGCAAACTTGAGCTGGTTTGCCATTTTTAATGCCACTCACTTGCGATCGCACCGCCACCCCAACCCCACTAAAACTATTAGTAACACCAGTCATCCCATAACTAACATAGGACAGAAATTCAATCACTCCTTTATTTTTGAGCCAGCTAGGGGGCCAGTATTTAGCAACAAACCAGGTAAGATGATTGTAAAGGTCAGGAAAAGTGCCGAATTTAGTAATAACTGTGTTGACGGGAAAAGTTTCTGCCAAAGTCATAACTTCCGGCATATCGAACCAATAAACCCCTGTTTTGCCGTAGGGTGGTGGAAATTCAATTATTTCGCGATCGGTGTAGGGTTGAACTTGCTGCCACTTACCGTTTTTCCAAACATCAAAAGGTGTTTGCAAACCTAAAAAAGTGGTTCTCATAACGGTGACACCAGCACCACCAGAACCGCCAACTACATAACTCAAATGAATATGTTCCGCTGTATCTAACTCCTCCACATCTCGGCGAACCATACTATTAGAAATACCAGGGAAAATTCCCGTATTAATAATCGCAGTAATCCCCGATTTTTTAGCCATTTCGCGCAAGTCTAACGCTCGGCGAGTAAAACTGCGGCTGTCGCTGACATCCGTATAATTAACACCAGCTTCTATGCAAGTTTTCAGTACACTCGCATCTCGGTAGTGAAAAGGCCCAGCGGTGTGAATGACCAGGTTAGAGGATGAAACTGCTTCTCGCAGAACTGTACTGTCTGCAATATTTAAAGGCAAATACTGCACCCGCTCCGGCGGCCATCCATCCCCTATGGAGCCTTCAGCTTCCCGTCCAGTCACAGTAATTTCGGCATCGGTATGGGTAACAAGGTCTTGGGCGACGCTGCTGCCAATTCGTCCCCGGCCTCCAATAATCAAAACTCGGTTTGCCATTGCTCAAAAATGGGTAACGGTAATATGAGTATTTGAATTTTAGGTGATGGTTTGCATCTACACAAAGTATGAATTTGCGATAGATGAGTGTGAAAATAACCTAGGCTGGAAGCACTAAAATTTAGGAACTATATAAATCAGTAAAAAAAAACGCAGATGTGATTCATCTGCGCCCATCTGCGTTTATCTGCGGTTGCTAAAAAGCTTACTTCTCATTCCCGCCAAACACCGACTTAGCAGTCGATTTCAAAGAATTAGCAGCATCCGCCAAAGTCTGGGCGATTGGCTGCTGTGCGTGCATGAAAACGCGAGCCGTGTTGCGCCCCGGCATCCCCGAAATTGAGCCGCCCGGATGGGTACCGGCCCCGGTGAGATACAAACCATCGATCGGCGTTTTGTAATTCGCCAACTCCGGTAAAGGGCGGAAAAATATCATCTGATCCAGCGTCATATCAACGTGGTAATAATTTCCCTTCAACGCCCCCAAACGCTCTCCCAATTCCGCCGGACTTTCCACCCGACGGCCGATAATAGACCTCTTGATATTGGGTGCATATTCTGCCAATTTGTCAATACAGCGATCGGCAACTTTGTTTTTCAGCTCATCCGTCCAACCCGTACCGTGCTGGCCCGTTCCCTCAGCATTTTCGATCTGGTAAGGAGCAAAAAATTCAATCCAAGCTGTATGGTGTCCGGGAGGAGCCATTGACGGGTCTCGTACCGTCGGAAACACCACGTACATCGAGGGGTCCGAATCGGGAATTCTGCCAATAGCAGGCTCGGTATGAGCAATTTCAACGTGTTTCACCGAGTCGGCAATTAACACCGAACCCATTAAATATTCGTCTCGATGATTCCAGCGATCGAACTTGGGTACTTCATTGAGAGCTAAATCTATTTTCAGAATAGTTTCATTGTTATTCACAATTTTACGCTCCAATCTTTCCCGCAAATTCGGGTCAGCAGCATCGACATCACTATCATCCATTAAATGCAAAAACAAACGCTTCGCATCAATATTAGAAATAACACCTTTGGTAGCGCGATATTCTGTGCCGTTGGCAACTCGAACTCCGACAGCGCGGCCATCATCCACTAATATTTTTTCGACGTGCTGATCGGTGAGCACCACACCCGAATAGCTTTTCACTAAATTGAGTAGTGCTTGGACTAATGCACCCGTTCCTCCGCGCGGTCTTGCCATGCCGGGATTGTGACGCATTGCCAGCATAATGGCACCAACGGCAATGGTTTTTTGGGATGGAGGAGCGCCTAGTTCTGCGGCGAGTCTGGCTAAGGGTGCTTTCAGAAATTCCTCATCAAACCACTCGTTGAGAATGTCCTCAGCGCTGGTAATCATCGTGCGTACAAAGTCCAGGGTTTTGTCTGGGGAACCGATGACTGAAAATAAATCTTTGAGTTTGGCAATATTATAATTACCCGCAATATCTACAATCGACTTTGGCGGCGCGTTAAACATCGGAATCATCGCATTTAACGCTCGTTGCCAAAAATCGGTATATTCGGCATATTTTTTAGCATCGCGCTCGTTGTAGCGGGCAATTTCAGCACAAGTTTTTTCTACGGAACTGTGCGCTAAGAAATATTTGCCGTCGGGATGGGGACAAAAGGCAACTGGATCGCAGTAAAGATATTCTAAACCGTATTTTTCCAGTTCTAATTCTTCTACGACAGGCCCTAAATGGATAAATTCGTGGTCGATCGCGCACAGGTTGAATTTAAAATCCGGCAATTCGGGAATCGCAGCTTCAGTAGTTGCGGCACCACCTGGAACCGAACGTTTTTCTAACAGGAGGACGGTATATCCGGCTTTGAGGAGATAAGATGCACAGACCAGTCCGTTATGACCTGCTCCGATGATAATCACATCATAGGTTTGCATAGATGAAGCTCTGAGAATGGGATATTTTGCTCATTTTACAAATCTTAACAGTTTCACCAACTCTACCAGGAGAAATAGATTAATCTTGGAGAATAGTTTTAGTATCTGACAAAAGATGCAGCCTATATTAACTGCATGGTGAGAGCGACTGCATTATATCATAGGTAATAGGTAATTGGTAATAGGTAATTGGTAATTGGTAATTGGTAATTAGTAATGCCTTATGCCCATCCCCCTTCCCCCCTTGGGGGGGCTAGGGGGGGTTCCCCATTACCCAGAACGCCTGTAACTCACCTAACTGAGAAAGGCTATAACTCGTAACTAATTACTTAACTTGTTGCAAGGCTGCCTCAGCTTTTTTTGCACCATCATTGTTACCTTGCTGGCGATAATTATCGAGGGCTTGTTGAAAAGCTTCAACTGCTTCGGATGTTCGATCGCGCCTTTGGAGAGCAGTACCCAAATTATAATAAGCTTCGGCTCTGTTAGGCTCAAGCTGAATGACGCGCCGAAAAGTGATAATCGCTCCTAAGAAATCTTGTTTTTGCAGTTGAATTTCCCCGATCGCAGCGTGTGCTTGCACTAAATTTGGTCGCACCGCCACAGCCCGCTGATAAGCTACAAGGGCTCCGTCTAAGTCGTTTTGACCTTTGAGAAGTTCGCCGATTTCTAACTGCACATCGGGATTGCGAGGCTCTAGTTTCGCAGCTTCTTCAAAAGCGGCCAGCCCTTCGGCTGTGTTGCCATTACGCAGTAAAGCAGTACCTAATTTTAACTGTACGCTGGCTTGTTTGGGAGCGAGTTTAGCGGCTTGCTGGAGGATGTCAACGGCACTGGAAAAATTGCCCTGTTGGATTAATACTAAACCCATGGAAGAATAAGCTTGCCAACTTTTAGGCTCGATGGCGATCGCCTGTTGGTAGGCTTTAAAAGCGCCACTGTAATCTTGTTGCTGAAAGAGTACCACGCCCAGACCGATCAGGGCATTCACATTTTTGCGATCGAGTTGGGCGGCGCGGCGGTAGGCGGTAGCAGCGGCCCGATAGTTTTGCAAATTCGCCATCGCATATCCTAGGGCGTATTGAAAGTCGGGATTGTTGGGTTGGAGACTGATGGCTTGTTGATAAAATTCAACTGCTGCTTGATAGTTGCCCTGACGTGCTTCTAAATAACCAATACCGGAAAAAATACGCGGGTTTTCACCATCTAAACGGGCTGCTTGCTCATAAATGGCGATCGCCTTACCGTATTCTCCCAAATCGACTAATTCGCGCCCTTTTCGCAGCAAAGCGTCCAAATTAGAATTATTTTCAGGATTGACTTGAACAGAAGTTTCCGCACAGAGTGCTCGCAGTGGCGCGGAGACAGCAAATCCCGCTAGCAACAACGTACTGAATACCAAGAGACTTTGTTTGTACACGGCCATTTGTTTCAAAGAGTGTGTGGTGGAAGGAAAGAGCGAATTAGTATCCGTTTGCTAAACAGACAACTGAGGATTAACCAGGAATGTTTGAGGGACCAGATGTAGTAAATCTACAGAACTAGACAAACTCAAAATATTCGCGATCGAGGCCAACAGATGATTGTAACAACAACTGATGTCATTCAAGGATCGGAAGTCCAATCTTACCTGGGAATTGTAACTGCTGAGGTGGTCTATGGCACCAATGCCCTGCGAGATTTCTTTGCGGGCATTCGGGACATCATTGGTGGGCGCACCGGCAGTTACGAGGAAGTTTTCCTCAAAGGACAGCGAGATGCCCTCGCAGAGCTGGAACAACGAGCTCAGAGGCTGGGAGCAAACGCCGTAATCGGGGTGGAAATTGACACCGGCACGATTAATGTAGACGCCAAGGGGGCTTTGCTGCTGATTACTGCTGTTGGGACAGCGGTAAGACTGCGCTAAGCAGTCCTTTCTTTATACATCCGTAAATTTTTTTAACTGGATCGATTAGTCATTGGTCATTAGTCCTTAGCTAATAGCTATTAGCTGTGGACTGAGGGCTAATGACTTTTTCGTTTATTTCTTGAGACATAGATACTGGTTATTTCCCTAGGCAGATATAGTTTCTATCCATCTGGGCAACAATCAATATTTGTAGGGAATGCTGTTAAAAAAAATCCAGCTATCAAATGTAAACAAACACAAGAAAAGAAAAAGCTATGGCATACGCAAATAGACCTGTAGATAACATTGTTGCCGAACCAATTGTGGTGAATTCAGTGATGGAATACCACGATCGAGTCCGGTGGGGTCCGATTTTTTCAGGTTTGGTAATTGCGATCGGCTCGCAATTGGTATTAAGTGCTTTGGGTGCCGCGATCGGCTTGAGTAACATTGCTAATTCAGGAGCTCCCCGCAGTATAGCCGGCAGCGTCGGTACCGGCGTCGGAATCTGGTCAATAATCAGTTTATTAATTAGCTTGGGCCTTGGCGGTTGGGTAACTGCTCGCGCTTGCGGGCCAATGAACCGCAACACAGCGCTGTTGAACGGAGCAATTTTGTGGGCGACTACCTTAACAATTGGCTCTTGGCTGTTAGCAAATGGAGTAGCAGGTACTTTTGGAGTAGTTGCTGCTAATGCGGGAGAAGCGATTAATCAAGCGCAGCAGGGCGGGGTGGATTTACCTAACCAAGCACCTAACGTTACCGCTCAGAATGCTCGCGATATTGCTGGTAATGCTGCGAAAGCTGGCTGGTCGTTTTTGTTCGGTTCCCTGTTGGGTTTAGTGGCGTCAATGGCTGGAGCATCTGCTGGCGCGCGCACTCCCCGCACTCACTCTTAAGATGGAGTTCGGGCCTTGGGAATTGCGCATTTTCCCTCGAAAATTTATCGTTCCCAGGTTTCTCGTTCCCAGGTTCTACCTGGGAACGCAGATCCAGAGGCTCTGCCTCGTCGAAAAAAAAAGAGAGGCAGAGCCTCAAGAAATGCGTTCCCAGGCAGAGCCTAGGAACGAGTAGAGGTAGAGCCTGGGAACGAGTAGAGGTAGAGCCTGGGAACGAGTAGAGGTAGAGCCTGGGAACGAGTAGGGAACGAGTAGAAAGTGCGCGGGCGCACTCTACAAATTAAGCGGTAAAGTATTTTGCCGCTGGGTGATAGGTGATAATTGCGGTGGTGGATTGTTCTGGATAAAGTTGTTCGCTTTCATCCATATACAGATTAATGCGATCGCACTTGAGCAACTCCAACTGCTTATACTGATCCGCCATATTCGGACAAGCAGGATAACCGAAACTGTAGCGCGAACCCCGATATCTTTGGGCCAGCATATCCCGAATATTATCCGGTTCTTCGCTAGCAAATCCCAATTCCCGACGAATCCGGGCGTGAGTCCATTCTGCCACTGCTTCTGCTGTCTGTACCGCTAACCCATGAAAGTAGAGATAATCGGTATATTGATTATTCGCAAACAGCTTTTGTGCATACTCTGTCGCAATCTCGCCCACTGTCGCTACCTGCATCGGGAATACATCAATTTTACCCGATTCTTTCGGTGCAAAGAAGTCCGCAATGCACAGCCTGCGCGCCGATTTTTGGCGGGGAAATGTGAATGTTGCTGCGGAGGTCGATACATCTTGCCCGCCCTTCATAATTTCCGGGTCATACACATACAAAGAATTGCCTTCAGACTGACAGGGAAAATAGCCATAAATTGCTTGGGGATGCAATAGCTTTTCAGTGATTATTTTGTGTTTCCACTGTTCCAAAATCGGATATACTGTCTCAGCTAAGAAAGCATCGTATTCTTCTCGCGATTGGTCTTTCGGCTTGCGGAACTGCCACTGTCCAGCAACTAAGGCTTGCAAATCTAAGTGCCAGAAAATCTCTTCAAAGGGGATTTCTTCTGGCCGCAATAACTGAGTTCCCCAAAATGGAGGATTTGGGCGATCGATATCTGCTGCAACTGCTTCCGAACGGTTAGTATCTATAACAACCGGAATTTCGGCTTTAGCTGCTTGTTTCGCATCCTCAACAGCGATTTCTTCAGAAGTCTTAGCTGATTTAACCGCCCCATTGCCATTTTCAGCAAACTCGCCTAAAAATCCTTGCAAATCTTCCCATTTACCAGCAGATTTAGCTGGCATCAGTTTGTCCATAAAATGCAAGTCAGAAAACGCATCTTTGCCGTAAACCACTTTACCTTTGTAAGTATTTTGGCAATCTTCATGGACAAACTTGGGTGTCAAAGCTGCGCCACCCAAAATTACCGGAACCGTAATTCCTCTCTGGTTAAATACCTCCAAGTTTTCTTTCATAAACGCTGTGGATTTTACCAGCAAGCCACTCATCGCGATACAATCAGCTTTGTGCTTTTCGTAGGCATCAATTATGTTATCAACTGGCTGTTTAATTCCCAGATTGATTACTCGATAGCCATTGTTTGATAAGATAATATCAACCAAGTTTTTACCGATATCGTGAACGTCGCCTTTGACAGTGGCAATGATGAATGTGCCTTTGGCATTGTCCCCAGATTCCGACTTTTCCATGTACGGTTCTAAATAGGCAACTGCGGCTTTCATGGTTTCTGCTGATTGCAATACAAACGGCAGTTGCATTTGTCCTGAACCAAACAATTCTCCGACTACTTTCATCCCGTCTAATAGGAAAGTATTGATAATCTGGAGAGGTGGATAGGTTTCTAATGCTTTGGCTAGTTGGATATCTAGTCCAATGCGTTCGCCGTCGATGATGTGCTGCTTGAGGCGTTGTTCTACGGGGAGGTTTGCGTCTTCTGTGCGATCGCGCTTAGTAGTTTTGCCCGCAAACACCGTTGTCAGCTCGCCCAAGGGGTCATAAACGCAAATATCGCCGTCGAACTCCCGTTCATCGTAAATCAGTTTACGGCAGATTTCTTGGTGTTCTGGGTCGATTTTGGCGAGGGGTAAAATCTTGTTGGGGCTGACAATGGCTGAGTCCATCCCCGCCTGCATTGCTTCGTGCAAAAACATGGAATTCAAAACTTGCCGCGCCGCCGGATTTAAGCCGAAGGAGATGTTAGAAACTCCTAAAATTACGTGACAACCGGGCAATTCTTGGCGAATGCGGCGGATGGATTCGATGGTAGCTTTGCCGTTTTTTCGGTCTTCTTCAATCCCGGTGGAAATTGGCAATGCTAGGGTGTCGAAAAAGATTTCCTGGGCGGGGATTCCGTAGGCGACGGCGGCGTTATATGCACGTTGGGCGATCGCAAATTTTTGGTCAGCAGTCCGCGCCATCCCGTCTTCATCAATTGTCCCGATCACTATACCGGCACCGTATTTCTTGGCTATTTCTAAAACTTGATAAAAACGCGGTTCTCCGTCTTCATAGTTAGTGGAATTCAGCAAACATTTGCCGCCAGCAACTTTTAACCCCGCTTCCATCTTTTCCCATTCTGTGGAATCCAACATTAAAGGGAGAGTTGCATTGGTGACAACGCGGGAAACTAATTCTTTCATGTCGCGCACACCATCGCGGCCGACATAATCGACGTTGACATCAAGAATGTGCGCGCCTTCTCGCACTTGTTCCCGCGCCATTGCGACTAAACCATCCCAGTCTTCAGCGTTTAGTAAGTCGCGGCATTTTTTGGAACCGCTGGCGTTGAGTCTTTCGCCGACTATTAAGAAAGAATTGTCTTGTTCGTAGGGTTGGGCGGTGTAAATTGAAGCCGCGGCTGGTTCCCAGGTAATTTCACGGTTTTTGGGGGTGAGAGTTTTGCCAATTTCTGATAGTTCGCGAATGTGATCGTAGCGGGTGCCGCAGCAGCCGCCGATGACTTGTACGCCTAAGTCTTCGACGAAGCGCATCAAGGCCATTTTTAATTCTATGGGCGTGAGTTTGTAGTGCGCGTGGCCGCCGATGTTTTCGGGTAAGCCGGCGTTGGGAACGCAGGAAACGACGAAGGGTGAATGTTCGGATAGGTATTTGATGTGTTCGGCCATGCGATCGGGGCCGGTGGCACAATTTAATCCTAAAATGTCGATCGGATAGGGTTGCAAAATGGCTAGGGCGGCGCTGATGTCGGAACCGACTAGCATTGTGCCAGTGGCTTCCATTGTGACTGATACCATTAATGGAATGCGATCGCCTTTTTTCTTAAATACTGCTTCAATGGCATTTAATGCTGATTTAATTTGCAGCACATCTTGACAAGTTTCGACAATAAATAAGTCAACTCCGCCGTCGTAGAGTCCTTCTGCTTGTTCGGTAAAAGCGGCGGTGAGTGTGTCAAAATCAATGTGTCCTAATGTGGGTAATTTGGTGCCAGGCCCGATCGAACCTGCAACAAATCTCGGCTTTTCTGGGGTGGAAAATTCGGCGGCGATACCTTTGGCGAGTTCTGCGGCCGTTTTGTTGAGATAATAGGCTTTGTCTGCTAAATCGTATTCGGCGAGCACGATGGAAGCAGCGCCAAAGGTGTCTGTTTCGATGACGTCGGCGCCTGCTTCGAGGAAACCTCGGTGGACGTTGGCGACGGCTTCGGGTTTGGTATGGACGAGATATTCGTTGCAGCCTTCGTATTCTTTGCCGCCAAAGTCTTCTGCTGTCAGGTTTTGGACTTGTAGGTTGGTGCCCATTGCGCCGTCGAAGACGATGACGGGGCGCGAGGGGTGGTGGAGGCGATCGAGGAACAGGCTTTTCATGGGCGGTTAAAAAAACTGAGGTGCTATATATTTACAATTTCATCTATTGTGCAATATTCTCAACAGTTATGTGAACCTTGGAGAGTAACTAATGACTGAAGGATTCGATGCTGTTGACAATAGTTCGATCGTACCTGTAATTTTACCGATCGCGCCTGCTCATTGTCAAAATTTTGTTCCCGGCGCGACTGTGACGGAAAAAGAGGCGATCGCAGGTGAGGGATTTTTTCGCTTAAGTCTTGAGGATTTTCGGGAAAATGCGATGGAGATTATGAAACGAGTGATGTTTCAGGGCGATCGGATTCTGTTACAGGAAGCGGGGGAAGATGTAGGGGCGATCGTTCCTGAAGCTGAATTTCACAAACTAGATTATTTGATGGCAGAAATCAAACCATCACAATTCATGCCTGAAGAAGAAGCATATTATGAAGATGAAGGAGCAATTCACTGCATTTATCCAGATGAATTTTTAGATGATTTAGAAAACATTTTAGCAGATGTCAATGAATTTGACGAATTATTTGGTTTGCTACCAACTAAAGAGATGGGAGAGGATGTTGATATTTTTATGTCGGCTGCTATTGTGATGTCTGTAGATAGATTTTGGGTGCCGGATTATGTAATGGCTGAACGACAAGCGATGGTGGGTGAATCAGTATAGTCTTGGATGCAGAAACCGGGTTTTTTATAAAAATCTTGCATCCCAGTATTCCAAACGGTCAAAAACCCGGTTTCTTGCGTCGGAGTGCGTAATTCATGATCTTCTTGGATGCAGAAACCGGGTTTTTTATAAAAATCTTGCATCCCTGTTTTCAAAACTCGAAAAAACCCGGTTTCTTTGGTATTTAGGCGTAAGTCCTAATCTGGATTTGCGGCTGTTTAAAAATCGCAAATCCATCAGGAGTTTTCAATATTTTCCCCTGTGGGTCTAGTTCAACATCACAGAATACATAGTTGCCAGTTTCATCTCGCATTAAAGCAGGTTTTCCGTCTACAATTTGGTAAGCAGGACGAGAAAATTGAACTAGGCCTTGATTTTCCACAACTTGTCCGTTTTCATCCCGCAAAATCGGACAAGCCACTAATTTATCTTCCGCATCAATAACCCAAGAATTAGTTGCGGGATCTAGCAACAATTCCGGGTAAACATTTTGCCCGCTAGATGACTTCAGCAATTCACCTTGTTCATCAACTAAGGGCATCAAGAAAACAGGTTCTCCTTGGGAATTGCGCAGGAGTTCGTTAGTTTGCGGATGGCGCAGCGCAATTGCTCTTGGTGCAGGCAATTCTACATCTGGCAATTCGGGATGGGGCGGGTGCAAACTCGGCAATTCAGCATCTGTTGGAATGTCGTAATGGCGGGTATATTGCACTGCTGCTTTGGTGAATCCAGCCCGCTGTAACATGGCTTGCATACCCGATTGATCGGCTGCAATTAGTAAGTCTATATCGCTAACTTTCATGGTTTTTGCATGGGCGATCGCAGTTTTTGCTAGCATTTGAATTGCTTCTGATTTCCGATGTTCTGGTTGGACGTACATCCCCAAAACGGAACCGACGCGGCGGGATTGAAAGGGATTCTCAATGTGGTGTTGTTGAATCAAATATTCGGGAAGATTCGCGGGCGGGGCTTCGTCGTAATAGTAGATAAATAGACAGCCGATGATGCTGTTGTTTTGTTCTAATAACCAGCAGAAAGAAAGGGGTTTTTCGATTTGGCTGGTGACGTATTTTTCAAAGTCGAAGTTAGGTTTGACGAGCATTGAGGGGTCGATGGATTCGCGTTCTTGGGCGAATGCTTGCCAGAGGGGGGCGATCGCCTTTGCGTCGGTTGCGGTGGCTAGACGGTGGCTGTAAGGGGCGATGGGGGCGATCGGCATAGTTACGGCTGTCATAGTTTTTGGGGGTGAATTTGCATCGAAGGTGAAAGCCTTCTATTGTGTATTGGGATTTCGCGGGGTATTTTTACGCAAAATCGGAGTTTTTGTAATAAAAGTTAATATATGGACTCAAACATAGGCCCCAGACACCGGGTTTTTTACGAAAATACTGAATCACAGCCTTGAATCTGCTGAAAAACCCGGTTTCTTTTGTCGGAGTGCGTAAATCCTGGATAAATCTCGCTACAAAATCGTCAAATAGGTTTCTGTTGGACTGATGGGCAATGGTTTCAAAATTTGATTTTGTAAATCAATTTCTAACCCCAAAGCTTCTAAAGGTATGACTCCCAAAAGAGCATCTTTACCTCCCGGTAACTCCAAGCACTCAAAGGTTCCTTCGCGATCGAACATCGATATGGTAGCATCTCGGAAAATTCGGGCTTTGCCGATGCCCATTGCGGTTGCTACGTCTACTTCTTTCAGGAGTTTCAGTCCCAGTTGGGCGATCGCATCTTGTGGCAAACACAAGGTAGTTGCACCCGTGTCTACCAATACATTTTTGAGAGTTATCGATCGAATTTGGTCTTCCGATTTCACCCCAGCCTCTGCCAGGATTTGGTCGGCTCGATTGGTGATTGTCAGAGTGGCGAAAACTTTTCCCATTGCTTTGTTGGTTTGAGTTTGCATATTTGTCTCCTACTTAAGAGTTGGAGTGATTACATCCTTTAATTGTAACTTATTTTGATGGGCTATCGCTCCGGCAATATAGTACAATAGAATTATCGAGCGAGTTAAAACACAACAAATGACAAGTACAACCAATAAAGAACCAACCCTGGCAGATGTCATCGAAAAGTTAGACAAGCTATCGACTGAAGTTGACAAGCTATCTAGGGATTCCGAGAAGTTTAACGATCGCTTTTCTAATTACCAGCAAGCTACTCAATGGGTGGTGCAGCTTGCTTTTACTTTAATTGCTAGTGCTACTATTACAGTTATTATCACTTCGGTGCTGCGGAAGTAATCGAAAAGTCGGCGATCGCACTTGGGATAGGTTGGAGAAAGAAAGGGGGCGATCGCGTGGATCGAGAAACCGGGTTTCTTCCTAAATATTTCGGTGGAATGCAAAATTTATCGCAAAAACCCGGTTTCTGGGAGAGAAGTGCGATCGCTCTCTAATTCTAGAGGTTACATTTCTGGCTTATGTAATAATCGGCAGAATCCTGATTCGGGAACGCGAGGGATCGATCGTTATTAAAGCACCGCGCTCTAATTCTGATTCAAACTGACGCAGAACTGGAATTACAATATTTTCTAAAGTAGCGGGCAAAATATCTTGAGTTCTTACCTGAATTACACTTGGAGCATTAGCCTGGGTAGTAGCTAGAAGTATGCCAAAATCTAGGTCGTGAGTGAAAACAATGTAGCCGTTGGTAACGGCCCAAGCCATAATAATTTGGTCTATGGCGGTTGGATCTCCTACATTTGACCAGTGAACAGAGTCAATTGAGTATTTAGCAAAAACCAAAACCAGTCGGGTGATAGGTTCATGTCTATTAATATTTTTATGCCAGCAACAGGGGGACTTCTTGTTCTTCGACTCGCCAAGCTGCATAAGCTAGGGCTTCATAAATGTCTGCTTCTTCTAAATAAGGGTAAGCTTTAAGAATGTCGGCGGGGGTGTGACCGGAGGCCATCAGACCAACGATCGCGCCTACTGTCACTCTCATGCCTCGAATACAAGGTTTGCCACCCATAACTTGGGGATTAAGCGTGATTCTGGTTAATTGTTTCATAGTAAAAATTTGGGGGGTTTATTGCATTATATCAGAGGGCGATCGCGTAAATTAAGAAACCGGGTTTCTGCCTAAATATTTCGGTAGGATGCAAAAGTTATCGCAGAAACCCGGTTTCTGGGAGAAGTGTGCGATCGCGTGGATCGAGAAACCGGGTTTCTTCCTAAATATCTCGGTGGGGATGCAAAAGTTATTGGAGAAACCCGGTTTCTGGACTCTGGGGTAAGGGCGATCGCGTGGATCGAGAAACCGGGTTTCTTCCTAAATATTTCGGTAGGATGCAAAAGCGATCGCAGAAACCCGGTTTCTGGGAAAGGTGCGATCGCGTGGATCGAGAAACCGGGTTTCTTCCTAAATATTTCGGTGGGATGCAAAAGTTATCGCAGAAACCCGGTTTCTGAAAAATCAACTTTATGGATTTAATAATCTTGCAGGTAAACCAGGCAAAGATAAAAGAGTAAATAAAAATTTCATCAAAGGTGCAGTAGATTCTTTAGCTAATTCCCAATGAGCTTGAGAAACATCGGCATTCAACACTTGCCAAAATGCTTTACCTAAACCTTTCAGCGCAAAATCATGGTTAATACAGGCTTGATCTTGTGCGTTTTTAGGCATCGTACACGCGCCTTCAGGCGGATCGGTTGCATCTCTGTTGGGGCCGATGCCGCACCAAGGCGCAAATCCACTGGCGAGACTGGCGAAAGGATTAATAATGGCGCTGGATACGTTTATCAACCAATTTGGATAAAGCCCTAATGGATCTTTATAGTTGATTGTATTGTTATCAACATACTGGTATAAATTGCCGTTTTGGGCGGCGAAACCCATCGGATCTTTCGCCGTCCACTTCCCCGCTACAGCATCATAATCCCTAAACCCAAACCGCACTAACTCGGTATCCACATCTATCAACCCCCCGGCAAAACTAATATGCAGTTCAAACTCCCAGTTACTATCAGCAATAATTTGACCAAAGCTATCGTATTCCAGAACTTTGACGAGTTCACCATTGGCATCGCAGACGACTCGCGGCGTGCCGAGTTGGTCGGTGGTGATGTAATACCAGTTGTTATCCCGTTCTAGGGCAAAGAGTAAGCCAAAATCATCATAGTGATAGCGGCTTAAACTGCCGGAGGGAGAATGGACGGCGGTGAGTTGAAAGGGATGGTTGGGGTTGCCGTAGAGGTATTGGGTTGTGCCATTTTCATCGGTACGAGCAACCTGACGGTTCATGCTGTCGTAGGTGTAGGTGATTTTTTTGCCGTGTTGTTGTTCGTCAAATAGTTCTAAAACAAGTTTATTCATAGTGATTTCAAAGTGAATTTTATAAACGTTTATTAGCAGGATCTTGAACCATTCCTGGTCCTGCTGTGCTTATCCCAGATCCCACTGATCCACCTGTAAAAGAATTGATAGCATTCTTACCTGCATTACCACCAATTTGTTTAGGTATTACACCCTTCAGGGTTCTTGGGAAAAATGGCTGCTTAAAGGTTGACATTCCCTTAGTTGGGAAGCACTTCATACCAACAGCACCGCCAAAAGCATTGAATATCCCATTCATGACCATGTTTGAATCAGTTAATTGGGATGGATCGACCATTGCTGCTACTGCTGTGCTTCCAACACCAGCCCCGAAATTGACAATTGCTGTTCCTAAAAATCCAGAGCCTAATCCTAATGAAGCTGCTATTGGTGTAGCTACCACACCAACTCCACCTGTAAAAGCACCCGCAGCACCCGCTGATAAAACCCCTTTAAGAGTAGGTTCTCGTCCTTGAGACCATTCATACACAGCGTATGTACCAGCACCTACCACACCGCCTACTGCTGCACCACCAACAATTAACCATATTATTAGTCCGCTTGGATCGGTAAAATTAATGGGATTGCCTTGTACATATCTATAAAGGTTTGTATCATTTCCTTCAAACCCGATCGGATCTTTTGCCGCCCACTTACCCGCCACAGAATCATAATCCCTGAAACCAAAACGCACAAAATTCGCATCCAGTTCTATCAAACCACCAGCAAAGCTAATAGGCAATTCAAACTCTGGGTTACTATCATCAATTGCTTGACCAAAACTGTCATATTTGAGAACCTTAACAACCCGATCGCTCTTATCAAAAACTACTCGCGGTGTCCCTAACTGATCGGTAGTAACACCATACCAACTAGCACCACGCCGAATAGCCAACAAAGAACCAAAATCATCATATTCATAAACGCTCAACTTTCCCAAATCATCGCGCACTGCCGTCACCTGAAACGGATGATTAGGATTCCCATAAAGATACTGCACCGTCCCCTTTTCATCAGTCCGCGCCACCCGCCGATTCATACTATCGTAGGTATAGTTAATCGCCTTACCATCAGGCCAACTCACCTCCAACAATTCCCCAGTGGCACTGTACTTGAGCGTCATATCACCACGCTGCATTAAGAAACCATCCGCATCAAATTCGTAGGGCGTTCCATCCAACTCAATCAAACGATCTTGAGCATCATAACTGGCGGTATGCTGTTGGGTTCCTAACTGCCACTCGGTACGGTTCCCATTGTCATCATAGACATAACGCTCGACTATTTCACCGTCACACTTGACTAAAATCAATTGACCATCAAGATCGTAGGTGTAATCGTAAACATGGGTTTTACCCGTCACCGTTTCCCGCTTCTGGACAATGCGACTGAGAACGTCATAACTAAGCTGTAATTGATAGATGACTCGCCCGTTAACCAGATTTTTCCGAGAAATTACGCGACCGGAATTATCGTACTTAATGTCAACATTCATCTTGCCATCAGTAATCTGAGTCGGCGCACCAGTTGCCAGATTTCTTACTACTTGAAATTGACCATATTGGGTCAGCAACCCGTCCGCATCTCGCTTCATTTCGATTTCGGGTTCGTCATCTAACTGCATCCCGACTAGGGAAAAATTATTATCGTAACGATAGCGGTAAGTTCCATTTGCAACCCCACTCCACGCCATTTCTGTCACTAAACCGCCGTCATAAGTAAAGGTCATTTCTTGGGGTGTGTCGCCATTTGCAGGAGTGCGGACGAGTTTTGTTACCCGTTTCGACTCTTTTTCGTAGGTGACATCTACCATTGCTTCTGGGTAGGTTGCACGTTCTAAATCGCCAGATTGATTGTAAATTCCTTGGACAGTTCGACCGCTGGGAAGAGTAGAGTTTGTCAGTTGTTGTTCGGAGTCGTAGGTGCTGGAATAACCCCCCCCGCCCCCCTTGCTAAGGGGGGAGTTAGAGTTAGAGAGATTTTCTTCATCAACCAGGGGGGAGTTAGAGAGGTTTTGCTCATAGCCCCCCCTTAACAAGGGGGGGTTGGGGGGGTTCTCTTCGCTGCTGGAATACGATCCCCCCCAGCCCCCCTTAAGAAGGGGGGAGTTAGAGGGATCGATCGCAGGCGGTACATAACCCGCTTCTAAATTTCCTGGCGTATAGTTAAGGCTATGCACCGCACCATTTGGCACGATAATTTGAGTCAAGTTGCTATTAGCATCGTAAGCAAAATTGTAAGTTCTCCCACTGGGTAAAGTCGTCTGAATAATTCGCCCGACTTCATCGTAGGTGTACTGAACTTGATTGCCTTCTGCATTGCCAAGACTGCTGAGGCGACCTTGTTCATCGTAGCTGTAATTAAGAATCGTTTGATTACCCTGCATCGCACTAATTAAACGCCCGCGATTATCGTAGTTAAAACTGACAGATTCTAAGCCAGCAGTCTCAGTTTTAATGACTCTTCCCCCTTCATCTAAATTGAGAATACTACGCCGTCCTGCTGGAGATTGGTAGATAATTTGCTTGTTTTCCGCATCAAAAGTAGTAGTCGATTTGCGTCCATTGAAATCTACCGTATCGGTGAGGGAAATTAAACTCAACGGGTCATTAGGATCGGCAAGATTGCAAGACCGGGTTAATGATAAATTTGCTGTCAATCCCCCAGGTGTTTTCAGGACAGTTCGCTTTAATAAAGATGCTTGTTTGCCAAAACGCGGATCGGGTTGTTGTTCTTGGATGAAAGTGCTGCCATCAGGATAAGTAATCGTTTCTGTACCATCTTTGCCAGTCAGCGCAACGATCGCACCTGTGCCCCCACAACCTGTATTAACCTGACGTTCTTCACCTGTTGACAAGCGTTCGGTTAAATAGGTAGACTCGCGTCCCGTAGCCGTAATTTTAGCGACTGTGAAGCCATTTTTAGTGCGAGTTCGCGCCAATAAATCGAAACTGCCATCGGGTTCTTGACGGCTTTTCAAGCGTCCCAATTCGTCGTATTCAAATTGGTATAGATTGCCTTTCGGGTCGGTGAAGCTGGTTAACAAACCATGATTGGTATAGTTAAATGCGCTGCTTTCATTGGCAGGATTGGTGACGCTTTCTAAGTAGCCTTCTGGATTGAAACTCAAGTTTGTACGCTGACCGTAAGTGGCAATAATGGCAATGGGAAGACCATCGGAATTGCGCTCTATTTTGGTGATGTTGTTGTCGCCATCGGCAATAGATTTTAAATAGCCAGCATCATCGTATTCAAAGCGATAGATTAAGGCTTTAGTCAGAGTGCTAATAGTGCGGAGATGGCGACCTGTGTTGTCGAATATGTAGAGTTGACCGCCACCTTCACTGGGAATAGCTATTTCGTTAGTTTGGTTTTTGTTCGCTGCATTGTCATCCCGCCGGGGATTGTTCGCTTCGTTGTCATCCCGCCGGGGGTTAAAACCCCCGTCTAATAGCTCAAGTCCACTGAAGTGGACTGAAGAAGAAGAATTATCTTCAGTCGGTTTTAACCGACTTTCGCTATCAGACAGGGAATTAATTCCCTGGCGCGTGTTGACTGAAGAAGAAGAATTATCTTCAGTCGGTTTCAACCGACTTTCGCTATGAGACGGGGGTTTTAACCCCCGGCGGATGTTGGAATTACCGACAGAATGTACGATCGCTTCCAGATTGCAATGTGCGATCGCTTCTACATTATTTCCTCGTTGACCATTACCAAAATACAGAGTTTTTCCAACAACATCATAAGCATGGTGAACATTCAAAGTCCAACCGCCTAAACCTTGCGCGATCGCATTCCAAGTTCCCAGAGTAGTCGTTCCTTCCTTCGATTGATTGTATTGGGATTCGGGATAAATAAAAGTGGTGCGAATAGTGACGGGTTGCTTCCCTGACAATAGCTTACCTTCAGCATCTTTCCCATCCCAGACAAAGGTGTAAATTTGATTGGGTTGTGGCGGAAAAACCTGCTTAAATTCTTGTCCCGCAACCTTAATTTCCAGTTCAATCCGTTCTAAATCGGCTGCGATGTGGGAACCGCTGACGGGAATTGTGCGAGTATAAGCTGCTTGACGGCCTGAAGTGCGATCGCTGCTGTAATTCAGGCTAAATGGCGTTCCATTAATCCCTACTGCTGCACCTAAGATTTGGTTTTGAATTTCGATAAAAGAAATGGGTAACATGATTTTGTCCTCTAAATTATTGTGTGTTTGTGTGAAATTGTAGGTTGGGTTGAACGATAGTGAAACCCAACATTGATGAGTGGTTAGATGTTGGGTTTCGTTACCTCAACCCAACCTACGGTGCTGATTTTTCAGATAAACAAGAAGAAACCAAATCGCCACCTTCTCCCACCAGAACTGGGTTAAGTGGTTCTCCTTTTAGCCGATCGACCAACTTGGCAATATCAGGCCCCCACATCCCAATGATGCTGGTAATTCCAGACAACCAACCTTCAATACTGCCTTCCTTAATCGCGCCACCTATGGCTAAGCCAGTATTCCCAATTTTGCCCAGATATTCAAATACTTTGCCAGCCGTACTATTAAACACTCCAGCGAAGTTTGTACCAAGAGTGATAACAGAATTAAAAATGTTACCGATCGCGCTAAACCAATCGCCATTCTCAATTGATTTAATCCCACTATAAATCATGGTTGGTACTTTTTCCAAACTATTGAAAACTTGCAGCATCATTTTTTGAATTAAAGAAGGTGCTTGACCAATGAAACTAGAAAGCCCGGAAGTAACAGCACCCGCAACACCTCCTAAAATTTGCAAGAATCCCATAATATTGTCACCAGACATCATAGAACGAACACCATTAAAAGCACCAGCAGCAACAGATTGCAATCCTTTAATTGCTAATTGAGTGCCTTTAGTTAGTGCATTGCCCATGCCAGCGGTAACAACATTTACCCCTGCCATCACAATACTAAAAATACCACCCAACCAGTCGCCGTTGATGATTGATTGAATCGCATTAATTCCAGCACTAGCGGCCCCCAGAATTATGGAAAGTGGCTGTAGACCTGGGATGAAAAACGTAATGGCACTCAGCAAACCAATCACACCACTAACAATCCCCAATATCTTATTCCAAAAAGCCTTTTTCCGAGCCTTCCGTTCCGCAACCCGCTGCTTGATAATCTGATCCAGCATCTCCTTCGACTGCTTAGCCAAATCCTCAGAAATATCCACCGCTTGTTCCGCATAAGCAACCTTAGTCAAAGCCTCCATATACAGCGGTTCAATCACCTGCTTTTCACCCGATAATTCCTCCGCCCGCCGCAACTCTTCCAAGAATTGTTGAGAAGCACCTTGCAAATCAGTTTGGGCAGTTTGCAACAACTGAGTATCCCACTGTTCCTCTAGATCGATGCGATTTATCTCAGTTTTGTACTGCTCAATTTGCCCGATCAAACCGTCCATTGCCTTCAGCAGATTTTCCTGAATATTCGCCGCTTCTTTCCCTTGCAATGCCAGATGGATATCGCCCCGCGCTTCTGCTAACAACGCCTTCAAATCCGCTGGTAAATCAGATTGCTGCTGAGTTTCCAAATCTTTCAGCGATGCGAGAAGTCCCGCTAATTGTGTTTGCAATTGCACCGGATCGTCCGTTGCTTCGAGGGTAGTCATTCCCAGATTTCCCCGCGCCTGATTTAACGATTGCCGCAAATTATCTTCGGCTTGCAATTGCCGCAACAGTTCGATTTTGGCAACAGTTTCTGTTCTCTGACGTGCCGTTTCTAGTCTGTCTCGTTCCATCCTCGCTTGCACTGCTTCATCAATTCCCTGCTTTCGCGATTCGGCAATTTCTTGCTCTAATTGCGCTTGGGCTAAATTCAGTTTTTCGATCGTTACTAACTGAATAAAGGTTTGTTCCGTTTGTTCGCGGATGCGAGTAATGCCATCGAGACGCGCTTGAGCAATGGCTAATTCCTGTTCTTTTTTCTCCCTTTCTTCCTGGGTAGTGGCAATTTTGTCATTCAAATCGCTCAATATTTTAGCAGCCGTTTCTTGCTGTGCTTGCAGCGTTTTCATCTGTGCTTCAGCAGTTTTTCTCGCTGCTCCAAAGGCATCAGCTTGTGCTTGAGAACGGCGCTGCAACTCCCGGTTATTCAGCATTTCCTGATAGTATCGATCGGCTAAAATTCGGTCTTGAGGTTGCGCTAAACCAGGACTGCTTTTGCTACCTCGATCGCTCGCTAAGTCGCTGTAATCGCGATAGTAAATCTCTGCCGCCGTCGCCATGTCGTTGTTCTTGGCCACATCTAACAGCGCTTTCGCTTCTTTGAAACCCGCGTCAGTTGCTTGCTGCAATCGCTGCAAAATCTGGAACTCAAAGTTATTGACTTCTTGCTGCTTTTGTGCTGCTTGAATGGTGTAGTTAGCATTCGCCTGAGTAGCTTCTACTAACGCTTTCAGAATCTTTTGATTTTCCCTCGCTTGCTTGAGATGTTCGTCATTTTGTACCAACAAATCTTCCTTCAATTGTTGCAATGGTGCGGTGAGAATCTTGCTAGCAGCTTCAGCTTGTTCTGCTAACCGCTGGGCTTCGGCTAAAGCAGCGCGGGCATCTTGCAATTGTTGCTGCAAATTGCTAGTGTCGGCATCGGGGTCTTTGGTGTAGGCATCAAGTAACCTTTGTTCGGCAATAATTACCTCATTTTGTGCTGTTAACAGCGTGCGTTTTTGCGTCAGCGCGGTTTGCTGTGCGGTGAGGATGGCAGCTTTATTTGTTAGTAGCTGCAAGGTTTGTTTTAACTGTGATTCTTTGCTGTATAAATCTTGCAAACCGTCTACAGTAGCACCTTGTTTGACAAATTCGGCAATTTGATTAGCAATTGCTTGCTGTTGCTGTTTCAGGGAATCAATTAGCGCTTTCGTGCCTGCTAATTCCGGTGCTAGGGCTACACTTTGCCGCTCAACCCATTTTTCTACATCAGCAATTTCTTGCTGAGTTTCTATGGCTTGTTTGTTCAGTTCCCCGCGACGTTCCAGGATATCAGCAACAGCCGCGCGATACTCCTCAGAATTAGTATCGTAGTCTTCCCATTGTTGTTGCACTTTAGCATTTTGGGCGGCGGCGACCGCCTCGGCTTGTTCTAACTGTTGCTTCAGCGTTGGCAACAGGTTTTCTAATAATTCTAATTGAATTTTGTCACCAGGAATCGATTTGCGAGCCTCTTCTAATTGTGCAAAGAAATCGCGGGCTTCTTTAACAGGAGGTTGGGCTTGATTTGCCGCATTATTTGCGTCATTCCACTGTTTTGCCAGCGGTTCGATGCGCTCTTTTTCCTTGCGCCATTTATCGGCTTCTGCGAGATGTGCAATTCCTTGTTGCCGCAACTGGGGAAATATTTGTGAATATTGACTCCAAAGAATCCAATTATGGTCAACATGAGTAACAGTCTCCCAATGACCTTTTCCAGAGCGTCTTTTAACCCAGCGTTGCTCGTACCAGTAAGGCCCATTTTTGCGACTAACAGACCAATGATAAGCTGCTCGTTGTTCGTACCAAGCTGCTTGTGCTAAAGCTGCATAACCTTGCGCTTCGTGGGAGGCTTGTTCGGTTTTTGCTTTATCAAATAATGCTTGATTTGGATTTCGCCCTTCGACAGCATCAGCAGCCAGCAATGTATCCACCGTTGAATTTAACAATTTGGATATGTGCTGATTTGAGCTGCGTCCTTCTAAAGTTGCCCCTTGCAACAAATTAATCGCCGTACCGTTTTCAGGATGCTCTTTGAGGAATTGCGCTCTTAATTCTTTAGTAGCTGCATCTATTTCTGTCTGAGATGTTTTGGAACCTAGAATTGCCTGTATTTGTGCTTGATAATCCTTCAATTCCTGCGACTCAACACCGTAACGCATCGCAATCGGAGCAATTTCTTGCCACAACTCTTCATCCTGTTTGATGCGGAGTTGAATTTTCTCGATCGCATCCTCAGTAGAAGTAAAAGCAGTATCCAGTGCATCCGCACGATTTTCTACAACCCCAAGAGTCTTAATCCCATCCTCCAAATTCGCCTCACTCCGCTGATATGCGCCGTAGGGGTCAGCAAATTGACTGTCAATTTCAGCAATCAAAGTATCAACAGATTCAGACAATTTTTGCTGATTATCACCCAATTTTTTTGTCATCGGGTTGCCCTCTAATAGCTCTTGAGTTGTGTTGGTGACGCTATTAGTTAAATCTTGGCGAACTTGGTCAGTAAGTTGGGCATGAGCTAGCACAGTGTCATCTTTAATTGCCGCCTCAGCCGCGTTTTCGGAATTAAGCTGAGACTGCAAAGCATTGAGGCGATTTTCATTGCTTTCTAGCTTCTGGCGGATTTCTAATTCTTGCTTTTGGCGCAAGGGAAGCAGCGCTTCTGTTGCTTGTTTCAGCAATTTTTCTAAATCATCAGCAGCAGTTTGACTCGATGCTTGCAATGCTTCTAAATTGCCAAGCTGAGATTTTGATAGTTGAATCAAATTCTTCAGATATTCCTGACTCACCGGATCGATTGTATTGGCGAGTTGCTGTTCCCAATCAGCAACTAATTCATTAATGCTGTCGATTTGATTAATCAAATCTTGACCTTGACCGCGCAATTTTTCCAAATGAGTATTGACTTGCGGCTCGACTTGTGTAGCAAAGAAATCAACATCGGATTCCGAAGCTAGCATTCCCAAACCAATTAACTGACGCAGTGAGGTCGATTTTAATTGAGTTGTTTGTGCCAGTTCTGCGGCCAGATTTGCGGCCTGAGATGCTGCATTTTTGATGGTTTGAATCAGTTGATTTTCTTGAATTTGCAGTGGTTGCAAGCGCTGATTCACAGAGGCGATCGCACTTTGCACCGCATTAAACTCTGCCTCAAGTTGCGGCATCCCTCCCAGCGCTTGTAACTGGGAGTTCAGACTGGCAATTTGTGACTGTTGCTCTGCCGCTTTCTGAGTTAGTTCGTTAATTTTCTTCGCTGCTTCTTGACGGCGCTGCCACAATTTGTTCCGCTCATCTGCGATAAATGAAGCTGTTTGCAAATGACTGCGAGCGGCCGCAGCTTCGCCAGCATTGTAAGCCCAAGCACTGCCATTCCAATACCAGGTTTTTTGCCGACTTGCATCAGCCAAATTCAAGAAAGAGCGTTCCGCTGCTGCGAGTCCAGCATCGTTATCGATCGCACTTTGAATCACTAAATTTTGGTTTCCGATTTGCAGATTGGTAAAAGCGAGGGCTTGTTGAGTACCGGCAAGAGATGTTTGGAGCGATCGCCCTTTTTGCAAATTCTCTTGAACTGGCTTTAATTGTGACTGCAAATCTGCCAATAGTTGCCTGTCTGCTGATCCAGCTTGACGAGTAGCTAATAAAGATTCAGTGGCAGTTACTTGAGTTTGATTTGCTTGCTGCCATGCGTTCCAATCCTGCTGATACTTAGTTTGTAAAACACCAGTACGATTGAGAACATCGAGACGACTTTGCAGGCGATCGACTTCACCTTCAACTTGCTCCAAGTATTGACTGGTAAGTTCAATTTCTCGATATTTGTCAATCAGTTTTTGTTCTGTATCAGCTTTTTGTTGATTCAGCTTTTCTAAATCTTTGACAAGAGTATCCCGCTGCTGTTGTTGTTGAGACAATTGGGTATTTAATCCTGATAGCTGAACTAAAAGGTTTTTGTCTGTTTCTAGTGTACCTATTTGTTGTTGAACCGTGGAAATTTGAGGCTGCAAACTGGCATTTACTTGTTGTGCATTTGAGGTAGCTAAATCTCGCTGTTGTGCAAAAGAATTAGCAGCAGCTTGATGATTATTTCGATAGACGGCTGCTTGTGGATTAGGCAATCGTCCTTCGTATCGGCCATGCAAGAGATAATGTCGATAAGCTAATGCGTGGTTCCAGCCAAAAGCCCTTGCCACATCAGGGTTATAAGCTAGATAAGCATCGGCATTAAATACATAGATCTGATTGTTCCAGTAATTAGCTGCATTTTGATTAGCTTGCCGTTGCTGTTCAAATGAGTTAGCAGCAGCAAAGGCTTGGCTGATTTGATTTTGATAGCCTTGTACCGCTGATTTTTGCTGCTGAATTGCGGCATCTGTAGAGGCGATCGCACTTGGGATATCCGTCAGTTGTGCTGCTGGGATCGATAAACTAGATTTAGTTTGGGCGATCGCACTTTCCGTACCCTGAATTTCCTTATCTTTATCGGCAATTTGTTTTTGTTTCTCTGGAATCTGTTTTTCTAAATTGGCTTTCTTCAAACCCAATTCGCGGTATTCTTTCTGGAATGCAGCCAGAGATTTCTCAGTTTGTGCTTGCTCGGTTTTCCCTTGAGTTAAGCGATTATTTAAATTATCAAAACCAGCTAAGAAATTCGCGCCACTTCCTTCGATCGATTTCAGGAATGCAATTTTAGCTTGAGGATTGAGAGATGTGGGTGCGGTTTCGAGATTTTTGATTAAGTTAGCTATTGCCAATCGTTCCGGCGAATCAGCCAAAGCCATTGCTAACTGGTCGCGCTGTAACTTTGCCCAAGTCAATTCTTGCTCTAACTTCTGCAAATAATTTCGCCAGTTGTTCAACTGTTGCTGCAAACTATCGCTAGGATTTTTCTGCAATTGATTCTGCAACTCCAGCATTGTCTTGAACGCATCCAGTTGTTCGGATTCTAACTTCTCAATTTGTTTTTCAACCGCCAACAACCTCTCGCGATAAGGCAACAAGAAACCAGCAGTTTCTAAGAAGTTTTGCAAATTCTTCGCAGCTTCAGCTTTCTCAGCTTGAATTGCCTCTAACTTAGCCTGACTTTCCTTCAACCGATTTTCGGTTAAATCTGTTAGCTGCTTTTGCGCGGGAATCTTTTCATTTTCCAGTCTTTGCAGTTCTTTTTCGGCTAAATCAATTTCTTGAAGTAGCGTTTCTAACTTTTGCCGCTGTACCGGATCGTGCAAATCCAACAAATCCTTTTCAGCTTGCAAGCGTAACGCATCCGCCGCAATTTCATAGTCAATTCCCTGTTTCAAAACAGGCCAATCTTTAATGCCAGTTTCTAACTTTCTTGCCTGTTCTTTCAGGGCGCTTGCTTGTTGCTGTGCTTGTTGCGCTAACTGTCCGTAAGCTTGCGACTCCGAAGCAGCTCGATTAGCTAATTGTTGAGCCATATCCCGCGGCCCAATATGTTCGGGATAGTGTACATTTCCATAAACTGGTTCGGTATTTTTTCCAGAACCACCTGTACGTTTAGTGCCTATTTGTTCCCGACGATTAATTTGAGAATTGTGCCAATTAGCTTGAATTTGATTTTGTTGCTGGCGCGACCCAGCAATAGCCGCTAAATTGGTATAGTTTTCAGCAATCTTTGCTTGTTCTGCGGCCTGTTGTTGCAAAAGTTGCAGCACTTTACCTGCCCGATCGAGACCTTCTTCACCGAGATTAGTTGGTCTTTCTTCTAGGAATTGAGCGTACTGATTTAAAGCACCTTCCTGCTGTGCTGCTTGCTGTGATAACTGCTGTAAATTTTGAGAATTTTGAGCAGCAATTTGGGATTGCCATTGCGATTGATTTTTCTGTTTTAACAAGTTTGGGTCATTTGCCCAACCCCAAATTTCTCGCCGGCGGCCGGATGGGCCCTTTTCTGAACCAACAGGTTGCCAGCGGGCGGGATTAATGCTGTTAGAAATTGCGCTAAATCTCGTCGCTTCTGCATTTTGAATTGCAGCTTGTTCTTGGAAATTAGAAGCAAATTCCTGTTGTTTATTTGCCGCTTCTCGCCAAGGTGCGGGATCTGTCTGCAAATTATCGCCAACATTCGCAAAAGGATTGAGCAATTTAGCTTGAGCTTTAGCCAAATCTGTCTCAGCTTTGGCAATTTGTGCTTGAATGGCTTCTAACAGTTTTTGAGTTTCTGCCTCTAAAGCCGATTTATCTTTCCCAAGTTTAGCTAATCTTTCCTCAAGTTCCTTGCGCTGTGCCAAAAGCTTTTGCAGTCGGTCGTTTTCAATCAGATAGTGACTTGTTGCCAGGGCTAATTCTTCTACTCTTTGTTGGTTGTGAGCGTCAGTAATCCCAGCCTTCGTACTAACTTCTCGATACTTATTCAAAGCATCGGCAATTTTCTGAACTGAGTCAGCTTGTAACTCAGATAAAGTGAGATACGGATTACCCAAATCTGCTAATACTTGCCACTGTTCGAGTAAATCTTGCTGGGCTTTCTCTAACTCAGAAATCGCCTTTTGAGTTGGCTCAGATGCAGCTCTTGCTAAGGTTTCAACGCGGCCTTCCCCGCTGAATAAACTTACCTGCATCCCTGGTTTTACTGGTTCTAGGGGTTTTGGTTCAAGTGACAAAGCGCGATCGATCGCACTTTTGACATCTACCAATCCCGCCCCAGTTTCTTTATCCCATCCAGGTGTATTCAAATCTGCTGCCGTATCTATCAACAATTGCTTGACTTGTGTCAAACTCAATGCAGGATTTGCCGCCCACACTAAAGAAGCTGCGGCTGTGACATAGGATGCCGATCGCGAAGTACCGACAAAAGCATTAGCATCGTTCGCCCAGGAACCCCCAGGGGCCATTAAATCGAGTCCCTCACCGTAGGCAGAATAGTCAGTTTTCGACTCAAATTGATTAACAGCACCGACAGTAATAATGTTATCAAATTGCTTGCTAGCTTGCCCCAAAGCTGACATTACACCGCCAGTATTGCCTGCGGAAACAACTAGCAAAACATTGTTTTCGCGGGCATATTTAATCGCTGCTTGTTCTTCAGGAGTCAGTTCGTAACGAGTGGTAATGCCGATATCATCTAATTGGGATAAATCGAAACTTAAATTGGCGATCGCCCGATTTTCACCATTGGCCTTCACCCCATCTACAAACCGCCTCAATTGCTCCGCCCAATCCCCGCTATTGACAGTAAAAGTATCATAATTAGCCAGAGAATTAATCGCTGAAAATGCAGAAGTAACTCGCTGAACGTGTTCTCCCTCAGTAAAATCAATAAACCCAATTTTCGGCTGCTGAGCATCAGAGGGCAGCAGAGAAATCGCCTCATCAGCATTCAACAAAAACTCATCAAATCCCGTGGAATCAGGATGGCTCAAAGCTTCTCCTAAAGACACTGAAAGCCCGAATTCCGCCGCTACTTCTGGACTTTGCAGCAATTGTTTGATAGTCGGAATATTGCTGTCACTTATGCCAAGTTTAGCCAGAGAATCTGGGTTATTAAATAGCGGGAGAGCATCGGGATATTGTTCTAATAAAGTTGCCAAGTTTTCCAGAGATTCTGCTGCTGCATCTGTACTCAAAGCGTCGCTAAAACTTTGCGAATTTTGATTGATGACTTTTGTGAAACCTGTCAGGGCAGTATTGACAGCAGCAATTGACTCCGTACTGAGATTGCTATTAGTAACTGCAAAGTTGTGAATGACAGAATTACCTGCCGCATCCGTTGCTCGAATTACGACATCTGTTACCCCCGATTGCGGCAATCCTGTCAGTTGTAAATTATTGCCCTGCAAACTAACAGCTAAAGACGGACTGTTACCCTCAACCACTTCATATTTTAAAGTGCTAGCTTCCGGGTCAACAAATACTTGAGATAGGTCGATCGTGCGCGTAGGTTGTGCGGGAGTTAATGCCACATCTGCAACGGGTTTAATCGCAGGAGGCTTATCATTAAATAGGGCTATATTTAGAATTTCCTGACCTGCTTTTGACTCCAGCCATTGAGTATTGGCATTGACATTGGCTGCGAGTTCTGGTACGTTGGCAGTCGCGCCATCGATCGCAAAAATCAAGTCATTAAAATCGCGATCGCCCCGATTTCCCGGTATATCTTCCCAACCAAAAGTATTACCATTACCAGTGAAATCAGCCAGCATTCCTTGACTATCGGGATTAGCTGCTGGAATTGAAAACAGGGGAGTTTTATCCGCCAAAAGACTGGGAGATTCCGATATCTCTTGCACGGTGCTATTAGGAACTAACATCACAGCAAATTTGGCACCAGGAGGCATTGCAAAAGTTTTGATACCTTGGTATGCACCGCTGTTAACATTTGGTTCGCCAAATTCACCGCTAAATCTCGCACCTTCCAGACGATCGCGAATCACAACATGACCCAATTCGGAACTACTTAAAGCACGTTTAACTGCTTCTTGTTTAAAAGCATCGGAATTCAGCGGATATTGCTCCATTCCCGATAAATTAACGATCGCAATTTCTCCCTCATAAAAACCGGCATCAACGAGGAAATCAAAGCTAAATTGACCTGTTTTGTCAACAGTCCATACTCCCGGTGTGAGATTCGACAGGGAGTTATTTGCAGGAATATCTAATTTTGATTGAGGAACTTCTGGAGTTGGCAGAATAACTGGATTTTCAGTTCTATCTGTTCCGGCTGTTGACTGATTTGTATTAGTTGTTGTTTGAGGTTCAGTTAAAAATGACTCAGGCACTTCGACCAAAGAAACCGGGTTTTTTACCGAATCTGTGGGCTGTGACGAAGTATTGTTATCAACAAACCCGGTTTCTGAACCCTCGTGAGTGATTTTTGTTGAAGTTGTTACTTCAGTTTTATCGACAGATTCAGCAGCAGGAGAAACAGGTGCGATCGCCTTTTTATCCTCTTCAATCTTCACCACTGGCGCTACACTTGTTTCCGAAGTAACAACTGCGGTTTTCTCGACAGATTCATTCGGAGTAGAAATAGGTGCGATCGCCTTTTTATCCTCTTCAATCTTCACCACTGGCGCTACACTTGTTTCCGAAGTAACAACTGCGGTTTTCTCGACAGATTCATTCGGAGTAGAAATAGGTGCGATCGCCTTTTTATCCTCTTCAATCTTCACCGCTGGCGCTACACTTGTTTCCGAAGTAACAACTGCGGTTTTCTCGACAGATTCATTCGGAGTAGAAATAGGTGCGATCGCCTTTTTATCCTCTTCAATCTTCACCGCTGGCGTTACAGCCTTATCTGAAGTAACAACTTCGGTTTTCGACACAGATTCAGTACCAGGAGAAATAGGTGCGATCGCCTTTTTATCCTCTTCAATCTTCACCACCGACGCTACAGTTGTCTCGGAAGATGACTGATGCGCTACGACTGAAGAAACCGGGTTTTTTACCAAATCTGTTGGCTGTGACGCAGTATTTGTTGAGAAAAACCCGGTTTCTGAACCCTCATGCGTGATTTTTGTTGAAGTTGTTACCTCGGTTTTTGACACAGATTCAACCGCAGGAGAAACTGGTGCGATCGCCTTTTTATCCTCTTCAATCTTCACCACTGGCGCTACACTTGTTTCCGAAGTAACAACTGCGGTTTTCTCGACAGATTCATTCGGAGTAGAAATAGGTGCGATCGCCTTTTTGTCCTCTTCAATCTTCACCACCGACGCTACAGTTGTCTCGGAAGATGACTGATGCGCTACGACTGAAGAAACCGGGTTTTTTACCAAATCTGTTGGCTGTGACGCAGTATCTGTCGAGAAAAACCCGGTTTCTGAGCCCTCGTGCGTGATTTTTGTTGAAGTTTTTACCTCGGTTTTTGAGACAGATTCAGCAGCAGGAGAAATAGGTGCGATCGCCTTTTTTTCCTCTTCAATCTTCACCGCTGGCGTTACAGCCTTATCTGAAGTAGCAACCTCAGTTTTATTGACAGATTCAGCAGCAGGAGAAACAGGCGCGATCGCCTTTTTTTCCTCTTCAATCTTCACCGCAGTTGTTACAGCCTTATCTGAAGTAACAACTTCTGTTTTCTCTACAGATTCAGTCGCGGGAGAAACAGGTGCGATCGCCTTTTTTTCCTCTTCAATCTTCACCGCTGGCGTTACAGCCTTATCTGAAGTAACAACTTCGGTTTTCGATACAGATTCAGTACCAGGAGAAACAGGTGCGATCGCCTTTTTATCCTCATCTTTTGAAGCACTTGCAACATCAGGAATAGGAACATCTAAAACTGAACCAGATCCATTATTATTTACAGGTTTTGCATCTTCTTTTTTCGGTTCTACCTTCAGTTCAACGTAGGGCTTAGCATAAGCAATCAAAGCCTTACCCATGTCCGTTTTGCGCCAATCTTTATCAGGATTAATCACATCATTCAAGTGAACCGCATTACCCTTCGCACCCCGTACCTGAAACACGAAGTCATTGTAATCGCGATCGCTTCCCAAATCGACTCGCATATCCTCCATTGCGAAGGTGTTTCCATCCCCTGTTACATCAGCAATTTGTCCTACCTGAAACGCCTGATTGGGGTTCGCCGTAGCCATAGAAAACAAAGGACGTTTGCTTCCTCCGATCGCCGGATTATTCAAAACTTCTTGTACAGTCCCATTCGGCACTAACATCACCCCAAATTCCTCACCCGGAGTCATCGCAAAAGTCTTAACTCCTAAGTAACTTCCTTCATTAGAATTGCCTTCTGGTAAATTACCCGTAAATTTTGCACCTTCACTCAAATCATTAATCACTACATGACCTTTTGCAGAGTTACTAAGTGCTCTCGAAGCTGTTTCTTTAATAAATTCGTCTGAACCCGGTACAAACTTCTCCATACCTTTGAGGCTGAAGATGGCTAGCTGTCCCCGAAACAAGCCACCGTCAAATACAAAATCTATGCCCACTTGACCTTTTGAATCAACCAGAAACTTCCCAGATACAAAAGGGTTATTTGCTGCTAATATCTCTGGCTTAGGCGAGATTGTATTTGTTGATTTTGGTGTTTCAATTGCGGTAACTTCAGTTTTTTCTGCAACTTTTTTGTCTGATTCAGGGCTGCTGGATGTAGAGTTTTGTTTGCTATCCTTGCTGATATCAGCGACAGTAGTGGCTGGTTGTTCTGTTGTCGATTTGTCGGATTTAATCGGTTCTGAACTCGTTGTTGGTTTGGATTCTGCGACAGAGGTATTTTGGGCGATCGCAATTTCTGTCTTAGTTTCTTTCTCAGCTAAGGTAGTCGTTGTGGTTTTCGATTCTGTGACAGAGGTATTTGGGGCGATCGCAATTTCTGTCTTAGTTTCTTTCTCAGCTAAGGTAGTCGTTGCTGGTTTGGATTCTGCGACAGAGGTATTTGGGGCGATCGCAATTTCCGACTTAGTTTCTTTTTCAGCTAAGGTAGTCGTTGCTGGTTTGGATTCTGTGACAGAGGTATTTGGGGCGATCGCAATTTCCGACTTAGTTTCTTTCTCCGCTAAGGTAGTGGGAGTTTTATCAGATGCTATCTTCTCCACACTCTGAGGATTAGTCAAGGAATCAGTTGCTGTAATACTGTCGCCTTTAATCACAACTAACTGTGCATCTTTTGTGCTTCCAGTCAGGGTATCTTTGACATCTGTACCAGGACTGGAAGATAGAGTTTTCTGACTAATACTGGTGCTGGGTGAGCCGCTTAAACCGCCTTTTAGAGTGTCCGAAACAATTAATGAATCATCTATTTTTTTGCTATTGGGTTCCGCAATCGCATTTTTTGAGTTAAGCGTGTCTGTCGAACTCAATAGCTTTTCTGGTTCAATAATCGGCTGAGTTTTGGTATCAGCTATCAAAGGACTACCGCCAATATTTTGACTGTTGCTGCTGCTTAAAGGATTGAGGATGGAATTTTTGGCTGCACTTCCCGGTAAAGTGTCAGTTATCAAAACATCGATGAGCTGGTTGCTGGAAACTTCATTTGTGGTAGCCATTGAAATTGCACTCCTAGTCTAGGATTGAGTAAAAAATGATACAATAAAATCAAATTAAGCCAAAGCCAATATTGCCAAAAATGCGATCGGCCTCTTGTTATTACTTACGGAATTCGATAGAACTTTTTCCGCAAATCTTGGAACTTTTTTTAAACGGGCGATCGCAAGATGTTTATTAGTCTCGACTTCACCCGAAAGGCCGCCAGGGAATTAATTCCCTGGCTCATAGCTAAAGTCCTCTAAAGAGGACTAATAGACATGGGTATAATTTCTGTTTTCACCTGAACGTGACCAGAATAATAGATATTTTTATGGGAAATATCTAATTAATTCTTCAGTCCTCTTCAGAGGACTTTCGCTATGAGGCGGGGGTTTAAACCCCCGCCGGACTTTCGCTATGAGGCAAAACTTTAAACCCCTGCCGGACTAAAACGAAGTGAAATATCTCAAATTAAGCAACCGTTGAATTCAAAACTTTTTGTTGCTGCTTCCGCTTCATCCGCCAACTAGAAACAACAGCACCAAAAGCTAAACTACCCAACACAGTAGTCGGTTCGGGAACAGGTTCCGCAACACGATAAGCATGGTTATCAGTCTCAAATGCAGGAGCAGTCGAAGCTAGAACTACTTTGTTGAAAGACTCGTTTTTATCAGCAAAAAAGTTCGCGTAAAAATTGCTGTTATTTACAAAAACATTGCCAGTCAACAATTTGAGAAGAGTATTGTCTTGGTAGAAAGCAATGCTATTATAATTATCCCACGAGTTCAAGTACAAACCAAAGTAATCAATTTTCTCAGTAAAGCTAATTGTGACAGGATTATTTCCTCGCCAATCGCCAAATGGTGCAACTGTAAGGTATTTCGTGTAGTCATCCCCAGGTGCAGAAAAAACAGAGGCGATATTGCCTGAAACAACAGTGGGGCCGACACCAGGAGCCGAGTAAATAGCAGGGCCAGATGTTGGCGCACCCGACTCAAAATTAATAGTTGTTGCCTCAGCTACGCTAGAGAATTGCCCTTGTCCGGGAACTGATGTACCTCCAATAGACAGCGTAATTGCACTTACTGGATTGGTAATTCCAGCCCAAACTGCTGCTCCGATCGCAATCATTGATAATTTCTTCACAGTAGCCATAGAAATGATTCTCCTGAAAAAGTAAAAAATGGCAATATTTCAGAAGGACGATCGCCCTTTCCTCCAAAAGCCCGCGCCAGCAAAGCCATACCCCAGGAAATCGCCCCCCTATTCCTACTTACGAAATCCACCCAAACTTTTTCCGCAAACCTCAAAACTTTTTTCCAAAACCCCTAAAACATAAAGTTTTGTAACAATTTCCCCAGAAATGCGTAAAAACTTCCGACGATATCCGAAATATAAATAGAGGTTTCACCAAACTGCATAAAAATGCCCAGAGGAGTGAGGAGAGCCCGATGGACGAAATACTTCGACAGCTAGCCCTAGAAGCTCAACAGCACCCAGCCGGAAGCCAAGAGCGACAGATAGCATTAACCAAATTGATAGACCAAATTTACCGTCATAACAGACTTACTCGTCCCCCCATAAATGACGATAACCTTCGTCATCTTTTTTACGAAGACATTTACAGCGAAGCCCGGTTGAAAATAGTTGAATACATCTGTCAAAACATTGACATCTATGATTCACAAAAACCAGTCATGGCTTGGGTGAATTACTTCTTTAACTTTAGATTTAGAGATGTGTGCGATCGATATAGAAGAGAAACAAGAATTCCACGTTTAGATGAATTAGAAAAATTTGAACAAGAAGAAATTGAAGATACCGAAAGACTACGGGAATTAATAGAAGAAGATCCAGACAATATTTTCCGAAATAAAACTATGAGAGGTCGTCCCGATATCACTTGGCAAGTCATAGCTTTAGCTAGATTAGATGATGAAAAATGGGAGACTATATCTCAAAAGTTTGACAAAAGCATTTCCACACTCCAAAGTTTTTTCGATCGAAATTTGCGGAATTTTTCAGATTACATTCGTAATAAATTACAGTAGGAATTGAGCGGAAGCGGAGAAATTAATGATGAGTAAAATGATTGAAACCATAACTTTCACAGTGCCACTATCCTTTGAAGCGCACGAAATCGCCCAACAGTGTGGCAAACAATCCAGTCCTAAAAAATTCAAACAAGTTTATCTCAATACCCTCGCAGTGTATGCAGTAGATTCTTACCTGCGCTGCATGGGATTTGAGACAGATTGGCCTGTTAGTGACAGTCGCAATCCATTAATGCTGAAACTGATGGATGTAGCAGATTTACACGTTAAACAAATAGGAAAAATAGAATGCTGTCCCGTCTTGCCAGATGCAGACGCTTGTGAGATTTCCTACGATGCTTGGGGAGACAGAATTGGTTATGTAGCCGTACAGTTTGACCAATCTTTGAGACAAGCAACGCTGTTAGGATTTACCAGAAAAGTAGCTAAACAAGTACCTCTGGATGAAATGAATTCCCTCGAAGATTTGCTCATATACATGAATCGAATCAAACAACTGAAACCAATTAACTTAATGAACTGGTTCGATGAAGTTTTTGATGCGGGCTGGCAAGTAATTGACGAGCTATTAAACCCAAAACAATTTCAGTTTCGCTCTTTTAGAAGCAACAACGCATTACCTATCGATCGCGGTCATAAAATAGACCTGGGAATGCAACTAGCAGAACACTCCGTAGCACTAATAGTCAGTCTCCCCCCAGAACCAGAGCTAGAAGTGAAGATTGAGATAGCAGTGCATCCAATGGGAAACCAAACTTATTTGCCACCAGGGTTAAAGTTGATGCTGATTAATGAGTCAGAGGAGCTACTTTATCAGGTAGAATCGAGAAAAGCTGACAACGTTATTAAATTTGAATTTACTCCAGATTTAAGGGAATTGTTCAGCATTAATATCGTGTTAGGAGATGCAAATATCAGGCAATCTTTTCGTTTGTAGTTTGTAGTCAGGCAGGGGGTTAAAACCCCTGCCTCAAAGCTAAAGTCCTCCTAAGAGGACTGAGAATAAAATTACATTCCTCGTTACTAGGCTTTCCTCGTTACTAGGCTTTCCTCGTTACTAGGCTTTCCTCGTTACTAGGCTTTCCTCGTTACTAGGCTTTCCTCGTTACTAGGCTCTGCCTAGTAACGGAGATCCAGAGGCTCTGCCTCTTCTTCCATCCCATGAGGCAGAGCCTCTAGATCTGCATTTCCAGGCAGAGCCTGGAAACGAGACAAACATAAGATTTACTAGGCTTTCCTCGTTACTAGGCTCTGCCTAGTAACGGAGATCCAGAGGCTCTGCCTCTTCTTCCATCCCATGAGGCAGAGCCTCTAGATCTGCATTTCCAGGCAGAGCCTGGAAACGAGACAAACATAAGATTTACTAGGCTTTCCTCGTTACTAGGCTCTGCCTAGTAACGCAGATCCAGAGGCTCTGCCTCTTCTTCCATCCCATGAGGCAGAGCCTCT